>CBDFAU010000009.1:0-72586 GCA_965245755.1 Streptococcus mitis
ACAGCCTAGCACGCGCAGCAGAATTCATCCAAGAAAACACCAAAACCGATATCGTGGATATCAACATGGGCTGCCCAGTTAACAAAATCGTGAAGAACGAAGCTGGCGCTATGTGGCTCAAGGACCCAGATAAGATCTACTCTATTATCAACAAGGTCCAATCTGTCCTTGATATTCCACTTACTGTCAAAATGCGTACCGGCTGGGCCGACCCATCTCTGGCAGTTGAAAATGCCCTCGCTGCTGAAGCAGCAGGTGTTTCTGCCCTCGCCATGCATGGCCGTACCCGTGAACAAATGTATACAGGTCACGCAGACCTTGAGACCCTTCACAAGGTCGCTCAAGCTTTGACCAAGATTCCATTTATCGCCAACGGTGATATCCGTACTGTCCAAGAAGCCAAGCAACGCATCGAAGAAGTCGGTGCTGATGCAGTCATGATTGGCCGCGCTGCCATGGGAAATCCTTACCTCTTCAACCAAATCAACCATTACTTTGAAACAGGAGAAATCCTACCTGATTTGACCTTTGAAGACAAGATGAAAATCGCCTACGAACACTTGAAACGTTTGATTAACCTCAAAGGGGAAAACGTAGCAGTTCGTGAATTCCGTGGCCTCGCTCCTCACTACCTCCGTGGAACATCTGGCGCAGCCAAACTCCGTGGAGCTATTTCACAAGCTAGCACTCTGGCAGAGATTGAGGCTCTCTTGCAGTTGGATAAGGCATAAAATGGTTCATACTGCTCTACTGATTATCGATATGCAAAAAGCATTTGATAACCCTATCTGGGGAGAACGAAACAACCCTCAAGCTGAACAACAAGCATTGAGGATACTGGCATACTTTCGTAAGCACGCTCTTCCAGTCTTACATGTTCAACACATATCTGACAATCCCCGGTCGCAATTTCATAACAAACAAAATCAGGTGTTTAAAAGTGGATTTGAACCAGTTACTGCAGAACCTGTCTTTCAAAAAACGGTTAATAGCGCCTTTATTGGAACAAATCTTGAAACATATTTACGAAAAAATCAGATTTGTCATTTAGTCGTTGTTGGTTTGACGTTGCCTCATTGTGTGTCTACTACGACACGAATGGCAGCAAATCTTGGTTTTGAAGTCACTTTACTAGCAGATGCTACTGCCAGTTTTACACTATCTAACAAAAACGGTCAGGCCATCTCTCCTGAGACTATCCATGAGATTAATCTCCTTTCTCTACAAGATGAGTTTGCTCAAATTCTTACTACAGAAGAATTTCTAACCCAAGTACAAGTATAAAATAATCCGTCAACTCTTATTGAGCTGACGGATTTTCTTTGATTGTAAATATTCAAATACTGATCGTTATTATTGATTCAAAGCAACACTGGAAACCTTACCATCCGCTCCTGTTGTAATTTGGATGATTTTTCCCCCACCAATTTTGGCATTATACTTACCATCATCAAGAGTATAAGAATAGTCTCTGATAGAGTAGTTTTCTTTCTTTCCATCAGCAGATTCTACTGTGAATTTGCCTCCTGATGAAACTGTGATGGTTTCACCATTGGCACCCTTCCAGTTGCCTGCAGCTGCTGAGAAATCACCATCAACCATGGTTAAAACACCCTTGTAGCGTTTGTTGTGTTCTGCTTGCTTGTCTTGAAGTTTGCGGTCAGTTGTTGGATCATAGCCTGACTGGTTAGACTGAGCTTGAGAACCTTGCTGAGTTGAAGGAGCTTGAGTAGCAGTTTGTTGACTAACTGCCTGTTGATTAGACACTTCTTGGCCTTGTCTTTGCTCTGGTGCAGGTGTCGCTTCTGATGGTGTCGCAGTTGCTGCAGACTGGTCAGTAGATGATTTGGTCTTTTCAGATGAAGCTGAACTTGAGGACTTCTGAGTTTTACTTTCTTTGCTAGAAGAAGCTGCTTTTGAGCTTGATGATTGGCTTGTCTTAACAGAACTGCTTGCTTGAGTTGTTTCCTTTTTATTTCCACAAGCTCCTAATAGCAAGGTAGAAGCCAATACAGTTGCTGCCATCAATTTGATATAGGTTTTCTTTTTCATTTTTCTACTCCTTTGTAATATTTTGGAAATATAAAGAAATCTTTTTGTAATATAATTGTAACATTTGGCTTTAAATATGTCAACAATTTATCTAAACTATTTTAAAAATCTTAAATACTTTAGATACATTTACTCCTCCTACTCTTCTATTCGTAATAAAACAGAAAAACAGGAGATTTTTCTATTAAAAATTTGAATTTGTTTTTATGTAATCGCTTGCAACTTTAAGTACAAAGGAATATAATAACATTGAAATAGGATATAGGATATAGGAGGTATAGGTTTATGTCAAACAAGTATTACAAATATCTGCCTTGGTTGATTTTGGCAGCAATTGGCTCTTATCAATCAGCCGCTTACTATGCGCGAACTACATTTGATGTCTTCTATCTGACTACAATCTTTTTGATTGTCTATATCGCTTTGTTATTTTTACATGAGAACTATCTCAAGTATAGATACAAAGACTTCTTTACTCACATGTTGAGCAATCCTAAGAAAGATAGGCACACCTGAAAGCAATCGCAACAGCAAAGCAAACTAATAAAGGCAAACAAAGAGGTCGGGAACTTTTCCCGACCTCGTTTTTTATTTCAATCGATAGGTTTTTCTTGGTTTCTTTTTAGGCACTCGTTTGAGTCCAACTTCTTCTACATATTCTCCGTATTTTACGAGAAAGTTATTGCTGACGATTGGGCGACCTGGGTTAATAAGATTGACCAGTTCAGTTCCTTCGTAGACAGTGAACTCCTCCTCCAGCAGATAAAGGAAGGTCGGATTCCAGTCGAGGCGACCTTGGATTCGTTTGATGGATTCTTTGATAATGGCATAATGGTCAAAAGCGAAGGCTTGCTCCTCCAACTCTACTCCCTCTAAGAAGCACTTGCCTGTCTGAAAATCGACATCTACGAAAACCACATCCTTGGCATCGTCTCCTGCTTGAACAAGTTCTAATGCACGACTAGGCAGATAAACCAAGTGGGCAATGGTCACTGTCCAGCCCCGGGGGTCACGGCCGGGGGTCGATACGGTCATCAATTGCTCAATTTTTTCCAAAGGAAGATTGAGATTAACTTCTTCTCTCACCTCACGCTGACAGGCATGCGCAGCATCTTCGCCCTTGTCCATAAATCCTCCAACCAGAGCCAAACAATTTTGATAAGGGTGAGCCTTGCGACGAATTAATAAGAGCTTGATCTTTCCTTCGACAAAGCAGTAGGCTACCATATCCACCGTCACACTTGGTTTTTCGTATTGAGGGAGTTCCTGCTTGTAGTACCAGTCTAAAAACTCTTCCTGACTTGCATGAACTTCAAAAAATTCTTTTTCCGTCATCCCTGCTGGAATCATCGTGTCCGCCATTTTATGCCTCCTTACGAACTGCCTTGGTCCATTGGTACCAACCTACTAGACTATTGAGTGTGTAAACCCAGTACATCCCTTGGATGTGGATATTTTCACCCCACCAGAGGTAGATACTAAAAAGATTGGTTGCAATCCAGAAAATCCATTGCTCACGGTAGAGACGTGTCATCAAGAGCTGACCTACACCATTGGTCGCATCGGTTACACTATCACGGAAAGGGCGAGCGCTATGAATACTTTGATAAGCCAAGCCCATACCAATCCAAATGATAGCAGTCAAAGCCAAGTACTTGAGCCAGTCAAGCACAGATAATTTCTTAGCTTCAAAGTGAGATTCTTCTACTTTTCCTTGATCATTGATACGGTTGGACAGCCAAGCATAGAGGCCAATCGGCTGCATGACAAAGAAGTAAACGGTCGTCAAAACTTCACCATAAAAAGTCGCGTTCATGGCCAAAACCAAATAGATAGCTGAGTTGATGGCCCCAAAGAGATAATTGCTTGCACGCCCTTCTGCTACCAAGATAACACAGACAATCCCAGTCCAAGATGCCAACAAGCTCATCCAGTCATGACTTTCTGTATTTTGCGTGAATTCCAAGATCAAGGGAACACTTGACAAGACAATGAGATACAACCACTGGAAGAGGCTACGGCCGACAAAGAGATCTTTCCAGAGCAGGTTCATGATTCCTGCAAAACCGATCTTACGAGCTTCTGCATGAACATTTTTAAAGTTTTCGATAAATTGTGTGATTTTTTCAGTTAGTTTTTTCATATTTTTCTCCTAATCTGCTTGGTAAATGGCATCAATAGCCACTTTTGCTGCTTCATAATTTCCTAGATAATCCTCTGCTAGATAAACTAGTGGAATGTTTGCTAAGTAGCGCTCCCTCATCTGATCCAAATGCTGGGAAAAACTATGACGAATATGGTCTTCTGCCATGGTCATATCTCTAAATCCGTCATTGACATAGGAACCAACAGGTTGCACAAAGAGAATCAAGTCCCATTTTTCCTTAGCCAAGATCGAGGCAAAGAGATTATCAAAGGTCTCTCCTGATAAATCCCCTCGATCCTCAGTCTCCATGTAATAATCATAGTAGCCCTTGGTTACTAAGGAGTTGGTGTCTGCTATCACTAGGCCTCGATTGGCATTGCTGTCAATTAACTTAGAGGTCTGGTCATACTGCCCCAACAGGAGATAATAGTAATCCTTTGGAGTCAATTCATCGTCGCGGACATTGTTTTTGATCTGGTACTCACGTGCGTATTCCAGACTAACGGGTGCATCGTAATACCTTGCCAAATCCTTGGCTAGAGTGGTCTTCCCATTGCTGGCACTTCCCATAATCAACACTTTCTTTGTAAACTGACGTCGGAAGGGTTGAGCGATATATTTCCAATATTTGCTTGGATTTTCTCGAATCATAGTCGCTGAGATACCAAACTTTCTTTCTTGCAAGACAGTCTCAAAGCCACGATTAGACAATTCTTGCTGGTAGTCTGCTTCTCCCACAAAGAAAATTAGTTCTTGCTGGGTTTCATCATAGGAAATCTCCGCTAACATTTGGTCCAACCACTCCTGCCAGCCCATAGGGTAACGAGGAAGATTGGTTTCATCTAACTTGCAGACCGAGGTCAACTCGTCATCACCAAAGGCCTCTCGGATATAGCGAAATCTCTTTTGAAGCGTTAAGCCTACCTGCTCTCCTCGGTCTCCCTCATAGCCTGAAACAACAACCCAGACCTGGTCACACTGCCGCTTCGCTCGCTGGATTAGATCGATATGTCCTTGATGAAGCGGAGCAAAGGTTCCAAATACCACTGCTGTTTTCTTTTTCATAAACGCATTACCTTTTTATAATTTTTGATATTTTTATTCTCTATGTTTTTATTATAAACTATATTTTTATTTTGTCAATAGTTTTTTATCATTTTTTATAAAAAAGTAGCAAAAAAAAGAATCAAGATTACTCCTGATTCTCCATTTTTATGCAATATCAAATTTTAACTGGCCTGCTTTGACACCAATCTTAAGTGTGCTGCCTGCCACCAAATCTCCCTTAAGAAGAAGTTCTGCCAACTTGTCTTCCACTTCTGTTTGTAGGGTTCTACGAAGTGGACGAGCTCCCATCTCTGGGTCATATCCTTGATTGGCCAATAATTTCAGTGCGGAAGCTTGTAATTTCAAATCAATGCCTTTTTCAGCCAAACTTGCCACTAAAGTTTTAACCATAATTTTCACAACTTCCTGCATATGGTCGCTAGACAGGCTATGGAAGACCACCTTTTCATCAATACGATTGATAAACTCCGGCCTATAAGCTTTTTTCAGCTCTTCAAACATGCGTTTTTCCATATTTTCCTGGTCAAAACGAATGTCCTTAGCTCCAAATCCGACAGTCTTGTCATCACGAAGGGCTGTCGCACCAAGGTTTGACGTCATGATAATAATGGTATTTGAAAAGTCAACCTTGCGCCCCTTGCTATCTGTCAAGACACCATCATCCAAGACCTGTAAGAGAACATTAAAGATGTCTGGGTGGGCTTTTTCTACCTCGTCAAAGAGGAGAACAGAGTATGGTTTGTTGCGAACCTTCTCGGTCAACTCCCCACCTTCTTCATAACCCACATAACCCGGAGGAGCTCCATTGAGACGGCTGGCTGCGAATTTCTCCATATACTCACTCATATCAAAGCGGATAAGAGCTGATTCGTCGTCAAAAAGAACTTCTGCTAGAGCCTTGGCCAATTCGGTCTTACCGACACCTGTGGGTCCTAGGAACATAAAGGAACCAATCGGACGCTTGTGACTGCGAATCCCTGACTGGTTGCGGCGAATGGCACGGCTAATGCTTGAAACTGCTTGATCTTGACCGATGACACGTTTGTGGAGTTCAGCTTCCAAGTTCAGGTATTTCTTAGCATCTGTTTGCGTCAGTTTTTGGACTGGAATACCTGACAAGCGACTCAAGGTGGTCAAAATATCAGACTCTGTCACCAAGTCTTTATAGACAGGCACTTCCTCTTCTTTTGCGATTAGCTGAGCTGCCTGTTTCCACTTGCCATCAATCAAGGCTTTGTCAGCTGGACTCAAACCTGAATCGTCTGCTTTTACATGCTTAGCCTTATTTTGCACTGTTGCTGCTGCTTCATCTAAGAGGTCGATAGCAGAGTCTGGCAAGTGACGGCTAGTCAAGTAACGATGCGCCATCTTGACAGCTGTTTCGACCGCTTCATCTGTGATTTGCACACGGTGATGTTTCTCATAAGTCGCCTTCAAGCCTTGTAAAATGGTCATGCTGTCTGCCACGCTTGGCTCTTCGATCGTCACTTTGGCGAATCGACGAGAAAGGGCCGCATCTTTTTCGATGTGTTTTTGGTATTCTTCCTGAGTGGTCGCACCAACCGTTCTCAAAGTTCCGCGCGCCAAGGCTGGCTTCAAGATATTGGCCGCATCCAGAGTCGAATCAATCCCGCTCCCAGAACCCATGATGGTATGAAGTTCATCGATAAAGAGGATGACTTGCCCATCTTCTTCAATATCCTTAATGATATTATTCATGCGCTCTTCAAAGTCACCACGGAAGCGTGTCCCTGCAACAACGTTCATCAAATCAAGCTCTAACACGCGCATCTTAGCCATTTCCGCAGGCACATCCCCACTAACAATACGCTGAGCCAAACCAAGCGCCAGAGAAGTTTTACCGACACCAGCATCCCCAACCAAGACAGGATTATTCTTGGTTTTACGGCTCAAGATTTGAATCATACGCGAGATTTCCTTGTCCCGACCGATGACTGGCTCCAACTTGCCAGAACGCGCTTGCTCTGTCAAATCATGCGTATAGTCCTCAAGACCACCGCTTGGAGTCTGGGGCATGCCCATCATATTGGCCATAGAATTTTGCTTGTCAGCTACTGTACGATGGCGTTGGCGTAGAGCCTTGAGGTCTTCACGAGTCCAGCCTGCACGTTCTTCTAGATTTCGACGAAGAGCAGCAATCTTGACCTGATCTTTCTTATCTTCATAAGAAAAACCTGCTCTCTCTAAGATACGAGTCGCCAAGGCATTTCCATCATGCAAAATCGCATAAAGGACGTGCTCCGTCCCTAGCACCTTAGCATGGACCACTGACGCCACATATTCCGCTTCATCAAAAAGGACCTGCAAACGATGAGAAAACGGCAATTCCGTAAAGGTTTCATCCTGGCTATAGTCCGTTTCAGTCAGTTCCAAAGCGACTTCTTCTAAACGGTCCATCTCATATGGATAATCATTTAAAGTTGCCCCTGCCACACTATAACTGTGATTGGACATGGCAATCAACAAGTGCCAAGACTCTAGGTAACGAGCTCCAAAATGGCTAGCAACCATGTAGGCACTTTCGATACATTCATTCAATGCTTTTGAATAGTTCATCTTACTTCCCTTTTCTATCTACCTCTTGTATGACCTGTCGTAGCATGTTTGCACGAACAACTGGAGCTTCTTCTCCTAGAACGCGATCCAAAGCTACTGCTACCAGCAAATTCATCTCCTGCTTGGTCATCAATTCCTGCTCAACCAAAAGCTGCAGAATATCCTCATAAATTTCTTGACTGACCCGCTCACCAATTGAGTAAAGCAGCTCCCGGAGCATTTCATGATGACTAGAAAACTCAATCCGTCCTATACGAATGTAGCCTCCGCCACCACGCTTACTTTCAACCAAGTAGCCTCTACTTTCCGTAAAGCGTGTCTTGATCACATAGTTAATCTGACTAGGAACAACCTGAAAAGTATCTGCCAACTGACTCCGTTGCAACTCCACAATACCAGATTGATCTAAAATCGCCTTGATGTAGGCCTCAATATGATCCGATGTATTTTTAAATCTCATTACAAACCCACCTCTCTCTTTAAACCTTGACTATCTTTGACTATTATACCGAAATTTTCTCATTTTTAAAAGAAAAAGGGCGTTGGTAAAGGATAATCTTCACCAACTCCCTATTTTTCTACTTATCTAAGCCTAATTCTGCCAAGATTTGACGTTTGTAGACAATCTTTTGAACTTCCTTGTCCTCATCTTCGGACCAATCTAGTTTAATTTCTGAAACAATTTGCCCAGGACGATTTTTCAAGATATAGATGCGGTCACTGAGATTGAGGGCCTCCTCGATACTATGCGTAATGATCAAGGTTGTTAGTTGCAACTGCTTGTGAATCTCCAGATACCAAGCATGGAGTTCCATCTTAGTCATCTCATCCAAGGCGCTAAAGGCCTCATCTAGGAGAAATAGCTTGTGCCCGAAAAGGTAGGTACGAAGCAAGGCTACACGCTGGCGCATCCCACCACTGAGTTCATGAGGGTATTTATCTCTTATAGCTGTCAACTGGAAAGTCGCAAGAATTTCATCCGCTCGGGCAATAGCTTCTGCCTTATCCACTTTTTGAATCAAGAGAGGCAGGATGATATTGCCAAGCACCGTCTTGTGCTCCAAGAGTAAATCCTTTTGCAACATATAACTCACGCGCCCCTTGGGATTTTCCTCTCCATCAAGAACGATTCGCCCTGACTGGACTTCTAAAATCCCAGCGATTAGATTAAAGAGGGTGGTCTTTCCAACACCACTTGGACCTAGGATAGAAACCACTTCACCTGAAGTTACCTGCAGGTTGATGTCCTCTAAAATCCTCTCAGGACCATAAGCATAACTGACATGTTCTAGTCTAATTTCTGTCATTATTTCACAAATTCGTTAGTGAAGCCTTTGTCTGTCAAATCTTCTTTAAGGATACCATTTTCTTTATCCCATTTGTAGAAGGCATTCCAGCGAGCAGCATCAAATTGACCCCATTTCTCCTTGTCGCTTGCGTATTCTTTTGATAAGTATTTTTGAGATTCGATGACAAAGTCACGTTTTTCCTGAAGTTCAGGTGCATTCTTGATGAGAATATCAGCTGCTTCCTCTGGATGCTCCATAGCGTACTGGTAGCCTTTCTTGATGGCTTGGATAACTTTACGTGCTTCTTCTTTGTTATCTTTCAAATAGTCGTTGTTTGCGATGATAACTGGTGAATAGTAGTCAAATTCTTTAACATAGTCTTTCAAATACATAAAGTTAGCATCTACACCTTGAGATTTTGCAAGGATACCATCCCATCCATAGTAGATCCAAGCAGTATCAAATACTCCATTAGCAATCGGAGTAATCGAGTTTGAGTCATTGTTTGGTACCTTTTCTACCTTCTCAAAATCTCCACCTTGAGATTCTACCAAAGTTTTCAACATAGCAAGTTCAGTTGGATCATTCCAAGTTCCGTATTTCTTACCAACCAAGTCCTTTGGACTGCTTACATTGTCAGATTTACGAGAGATGATTCCTGATGTATTGTGTTCTACGATAGCTGCAACAGCAGTAATTCCTGCCCCTTTTTCCAATTTTTTAGCCATGTAGTCTTGGAAATACACTGCAAATGGTGCCTTACCATTGATAACCAAGTCAGAAGAACTTTCTTCTGGTGGCAATTTCAAATCAACATCCACTCCAGCTTCTTTGAAATAACCTTTTTCCTTGGCCACATAAAGCCCTGTGTGGTTAGTATTTGGCGTCCAGTCTAGGATAAAGTCAATTTTCTTGAGTTCTGCCTCTTTATTGTCCTTAGAAGCAGTTCCTTGACCACAAGCTACAAGCACAACAGCTACAAGAGCTGTCACAAGCGTTAAAAACACTTTCCATGTTTTCTTCATTCTAATTTCCTCTTTTCTTTTTTGAAACATTTTAATTCTACGAACGTTTCCATTTAATAACATATTTCTCACTGATATCGACCAGCTTCATACCCAGAAGACTGATAATCGATACCAGAATAATAATAGCGAACATGGTATCATACTGAAACAGTTTCTTGGACTGAATCATATAAACACCAAGACCTTCAAAGCCTCCCAACCACTCAGATACAACGGTTGTGATAAAGGCGTAGGAGACACTGACCCTCAGACCTGCATAAAAGTAAGGCAGACTGACTGGAATTTTAAAATGCCACAGGATTTGCCAAGGCTTGGCCCGCATCAGACTAAACAAGGTCAGCATATCCTTGTCACAATGCCTAAAACCGTCCAAAATGCTGACGATGATAGGGAAGGTTGTCGTTAAGATAATCAAGACAATCTTGGGCAAAATCCCATAACCTAGCCACAAGACCAGAATAGGGGCTATGGCAATGGTCGGGATAGTCTGAACAACCACCATCATAGGGTAAATCAAGTCATTGAGCCAAGTCAAACTGTCCATAAGCACAGCCATGAGACAGGCAATCAAGACTCCCAAAATCAGCCCCAGTAAAGCCACTCTCAAGGTCGCCCAGCTATGGTGCCAGAGAAATTCTCTATCACGAATAAAAGACTGGAGAATCTCAAGAGGAGTTGGCAGGATAAACTTGGGGAGAAGTTTGAGAAAACCTGCTAGCTGCCAGATTGACAAGACTCCTAGAAAGCCCAATAGACTAATGTGTCGTCTCAGTATACTTTTCAAGTTTCTCATCAATACTTAAAATCTCTCCTACATTTATTTTGACATTGGCAAAGACATTGTCTGCCTCCTGCCCTGCTACTTCCAGCGCTTCTTTAAGAATGCGCATGAGCTCATCAAATTCCCCTTCCAAGACCGTTTCAAATGGTGTCACCACCATGGTCACGGACTGAGCTTGCAGATAAGCAATGACTTGATCAATAACGGCAATCCGATCAATTCCCTGCGATAGGGGTAATACTTGCAAGGCAATGCTTGCTTTCATAAGAACCTCCTCTTCTCGTTTTCCTTTGACAAAAAGAAAAACCTTTACCATATATGGAAAAGGTCAAGAATAGACTAAGTATCGTTCCCTACGCTGGCATTACCCAGATCAGGTGCGGTCGAAGTTTAACACTTCCTCTCAGACTGTACACAGACTCCCATATATTATATGGACATATGATAGCGCAAAACAAAAAAAATGTCAAGGAAACTGCTTACAGAAAAACATGAAAAAGAGTTTGAAAACAAGTGCTTCAAACTCTTATAACTTTTTTATTTAGCCTCGTACCAGGTTGCCCCTTCATTCTCATCTGCGATAAGGGGAACACTGAGTTGAATAGCTTCTTCCATGGTTTGTTTCACCAACTTTTTCATCTCTGCCAGTTCAGATTTAGGAACTTCAAGGACGATTTCATCGTGCACTTGCAGAAGCATCTTAGTCTGATAACCACCGGCAACCAAAGCTTTATCCAGCTGGATCATAGCAATCTTGAGAATATCTGCTGCCGAACCCTGGATAGGTGAGTTGATAGCTGTCCGCTCTGCGAAACCACGAATGTTAAAGTTGCGCGAATTGATATCTGGCAACTCACGACGACGCTTGAAGAGGGTCTCTACATAGCCCTTATCACGCGCCTCACGCACCACTTCATCCATGTAGTTTTTAATACCTGGGAAGCGTTCAAAGTAGGTATCAATATAAGCCTTGGCTTCCTTACGGCTGATGCCCAAATTATTAGACAAGCCAAAGTCTGAAATCCCGTAAACCACTCCAAAGTTAACGGCCTTGGCATTGCGACGGTCGTTTGCAGTCACATCCTCAGGACGCTCAATACCAAAGACCCGCATGGCTGTCGAAGTATGGATATCTGCCCCCTCTTGGAAGGCCTTGATCAAGTGCTCATCTTTAGAGATATGTGCTAAAACGCGCAATTCAATCTGTGAATAGTCCGAACTAAGCAGGACACTGTCCTCCCACTCAGGTACAAAAGCCTTACGAATGAGACGACCTTGTTCCAAGCGAACAGGAATATTTTGCAAGTTTGGATCCACACTAGACAGACGCCCAGTCTGGGTCAAATCCTGCACATAGCGCGTATGAATCTTGCCATCCTCCAAAATCCAGTCCTGCAAGCCAGTCACATAAGTAGACTGAATCTTAGCAATCTGACGGTAGTCGAGAATTTTCTTAACAATCGGAGCAATCGGAGCAAGGCGCTCTAACACATCCACCGCTGTCGAGTATCCAGTCTTGGTTTTCTTAGTGTATTCTAGAGGAAGTCCCAATTTTTCAAAGAGAAGTACGCCCAACTGCTTAGGCGAGTTGATATTAAACTCCTCGCCAGCCAGCTCATAAATCTCCTGAGTCAGTTTTTCAATGACAAGATCATTTTCAGCCTGCATCTCAAGCAAGGTCTCTTTCTTGACCGTAATCCCAGCAATTTCCATCTTAGCAAGGACAAAAGCCAGAGGTTGCTCCATATCATAAAGAAGCTCTAATTGCCCATTCTCACTGAGTTTTTCAAGAAAAATAGGCGCTGTTTCGACCAAAACTGCAATCTTACGAGCTAAATGCTCCAAGAATTTCTTACGTTCAGGAATGGCTTTCTTGACACCCTTACCATAGAAAGTCTCATCATCAACCAAATAAGTCTGACCATAAAGACTCGCGATGGTCGCAATTTCATTGTCCTCCACAGTCGAAAGGAGGTATTTAGCTAAACGGCTATCAAAAGCAGGCGCCTGTAAATCCACACCAAAACGATTCAAGAGAACTTTGGCCTTCTTAAAGTCATAAACTCTCAGAGGTGTTTTTTCTAGAAAATCCTTGAAAATAGGCTCTTGCAAAAGCTCAAGCTTGTCTGTAGCATAGAGCTTATCCCCACAAGACCAGGCAAATCCAACCAAATCATCCGTATGGTAATTCTCACCAAAAAGCTCAAAGTGAAAGATGGAGTCTGCGCTCAGCATGTCTTGACTGACTTGTTCAACAATAGTAAAATCCAAACTCTCAGCCATATCAGCTGACGACACATTTAAAGCCTGCTTGAGCTGTTTGAAGCCCATCTCATCGTAGAATTTCCCGAGATTTTCCACATCTGGACCACTATAGACCAAATCATCCAAACCAATCTCAATCGGTGCCTTGGTATCAATGGTCGCCAGTGTTTTAGACAAAAAGGCCTGTTCCTTATCATTGATGAGATTTTCCTTCATTTTAGAAGCCTTCATCCCATCGATATTTTCATAAATACCCTCAAGCGAACCATGCTCCAACAAAAGCTTGATACCTGTCTTTTCACCGATTTTAGTCACCCCAGGAATATTATCAGACTTATCACCCATGAGCGCCTTGAGATCGATAAACTGAGTCGGTGTGATACCCATCTTTTCCATGAGATAATCTGGCGTAAAGGCCTCAAACTCAGCCACACCTTTCTTGGAAATCTCAACCACCGTATGCTCATCCGTCAGCTGAATCAAATCCTTGTCCCCACTGACAATGGTAATATCAAAACCATCCTGCTCAGCTAGTTTATCCAGCGTCCCAATGATGTCATCCGCCTCATACTGAGCCAACTCATAGTGACGAATTCCCATATGATCCAGCAACTCACGAATGAAAGGAAATTGCTCACGAAACTCATCCGGAGTCTTAGCCCGACCACCCTTATAGTCCGCATACATCTCTGTACGGAAGGTCGTCTTTCCTGCATCAAAGGCTACTAAAATATGACTCGGCTCAACCCGCTCCAACAAATGGCTCAACATCAATTGAAAACCATAAATCGCATTGGTATGCAAACCAGCCGCATTCTTAAAACGGTCCAACTGCTGATAAAGCGCAAAAAACGCCCGAAAAGCAACAGAAGACCCATCAATCAATAATAATTTTTTCTTATCCATACACCCATTATAAAGGAAAGCACCAAAAAATACCATTGGGAAGAGTTCCCTGAGAGAAACTAAGATAATATAAAAAAGAGAAGGAAGTTATTCCCCCTCTTTCAAGCTACGAAATGAATTAGTTTTTACGTTTCACAAATGGAATAGCACCAAGGAACAATCCAAGGAATCCTAATGATGTAACTGCAACATTATCTTTACCACCAGTATTTGGAAGTTCTTTTTTATCTTCTGTTTTTGCTGCTGGCGCTTGATAAGTCTGATCTTGCTTAGTTCCTACTGTTGTCAGTTTATAGTCTGAAACATTATTTACGGCTGGGGCTCCTGTTTCTGCATACGCTGGAACATTGTTTACAGCTGGCGCTCCTGTTTCTGCATACGCTGGAACATTATTTACGGCTGGGGCTCCTGTTTCTGCATACGCCGGAACATTATTTACAGCTGGTGCTCCTGTTTCTCCATATGCTGGAACATTGTTCACTACAGGGTCTTCATCATTTGTAGATAAAGGTCCTGTATATTCTGGAACTTCGTTAACAGCTGCTAAGACAAAGTTAGCACCCCCTTTATATTCTGGAACTTCATTAATTGCTGCTTCTAAACCATTAACGCCGCCTGTATATTCTGGAGCATCGGCTACAGTAGGAGGTGTTGCATCATTTACCCCACCAGTAAAATCAGATTCATTATCTCCAGAAGGAGAATCACTAGGATTCACGCCACCGTTAAACTCTGGAGCATTTTCAGCCGTAGGAGCATCAGCAGGATTTACCCCACCAGTGAATTCAGGAGCATTAGGAACAGTTGGTACTTCGTCAGGTTGTTTAGCATCGTCAGAAGGAGAATCACTAGGATTTACTCCACCATTAAATTCTGGAGCATTAGGAGCAGTTGGTACTTCGTCAGGTTGTTTAGCATCGTCAGAAGGAGCGTCAGCAGGATTTACCCCACCAGTGAATTCTGGAGCATCAGGAACAGTTGGAACTTCATCTGCTTCCTTAGCAGGCTCAGTAGGTGCTTCATCATCACTTACGCCACCACTGAAATCTTTAGGTTCTTCACCTTTAGGAACTTCTTTTAAGTTTTCGATATAACCTAAAGTTGCGTTGTAATCGTCAGTTAGTGTATCGATTGCATTTTTACGCGCTTGTAATGATTCGTTAACTTCGTCAAATTTAGCTTGAGCTTCATCAACAGAAGCTTTAGCAGAAGCGACAGAACCTTCTAGTTTAGTTACAGCATCTTGTAATTTATCGATAACATCTTGATCAGCTTTATTCGTTTTAGCTGTTTCAAGAGCAACTTTAGCTTTTTCTAAGGTTTCTTTTTGTTTATCTAAGGCAGCATTTTTCTCTTCTACTGCCTTAGCTTTTTCAGCAGCATCTGCTTTATCTTTATCAGCTTCTTTAGTTAATTTTTCAATTTTTTCAGCTAAATCATCAGCAATATCTGTAAGTTTTTTAACGATTGGTTTAGAAGCTTCTTTTTTAGCAGCTTCATCAATTTTTTTAGCTTCTTCAGCATCTAATTTTTTAGTTTCATCAACTTTTTCAGGAGCTTTGTTTCTAGTGTTATAGTCGTTTTCTAATTCTTTTAGAATATCTTTAGCAGATAAATCACCTTTTTCAACGGCATCTAGAATAGCTTCTTTACCAATTTCAGCTTTTTTATCAGCTATTGCTTTTTCTTTATCAGTTATACTTGCATCTTTATGAATTTCTGCAATCGCATCTTCTTCAAGTTGATCTAAAGCGTCTTTAAGAGCTGTTTTAGTTTCAGCTTCTTCTTTTTTAGCCTCTTCTTCTTTTTTAACTTCTTCTTCAACTTTAGCTTTTGCTTTTTCAGCTTCTTCTTTAGCTTTGGCTAATTCAGCTTCTGCGTCAGCTTTAGCTTTTTCAGCTTCTTCTTTTTTAGTTTGAGCAGCAGTTACGTCAGCAGCTTCTTTTTCAGCTTTAGCAGTAGCTTCCTCAACTTTTTTAGCTTCTTCAGCAACTTTTTTCTCTAATTCAGCAACTTTAGCATCCGCTTCTGCTTTAGCTTCAGCAGCTTTTTCAGCTTCTGTTTTCTCTGCTGGTTTAGCTGGCTCTTCTTCTACTGGTTTAGCTGGCTCGTTCGCTTCTTTTTCTTTAGCAGCTTTCACTTCTTCTAGAGTTTTGTTGTACTCATCAGTAAGTTTGTTTAATTCGTCAGCAACAGATTTAGTATCTAAAGCAGCTTGATCAAAGTCATTTTGTGCAGCATCACGAGCTGCTTCTGCTTTTTTAGCAACATCTTCTAAAATTTTAACAATTTCTTCAGATGAACCATTTGCTTTTGCTGTTTCAAGAGCTTTTTTAGTTTTTTGTAGAGTTTCATCTCTCTTAGTTAATGTATCAGCTTTTTTATCTTCTTCAGATTTTAATGCACCCGCTTCTTTTTTAAGCTCATCAACATTTTCACCTAAATCATCAGCTTTATCTTGAAGTTTTTCTGATGCAGGACGAGCAGCATCAGCTTTTTCAGCTTTGTCAATCCCAGCTTTAATATCTTCTGGAAGTTGATCTTTAGTTGAAGGGTTAGCTTGAGTTGCACCAGCATCAGCAGTAGCAGCTTGGTCTTTATTTCTTAATTTTTTCTCAGTTTCTTTATTAGCTTCAGCTTTTTCGTTATCATCTGCTAATTCAGCAAGAACATCACCAGCTTTTAAATCACCAGCTTCTACAGCATTTAATAATTCTTCTTTTGCTTTTTTGTCAAGCAATTCGTTATCAGGAATTTGTTTCAAAGCTTCAGTTAAAGTTTCTTTAGCTTCAGCCTCTTCTTTTTTAGCGTCTTCTTCTTTTTTAGCTTCTTCTTTAGCTTTAACATCAGCTTCGGCAGCTTTTTCTTTAGCAGCAGCTAGTTCATCATCAGCAGTTTTTTTAGCTTCTTCAGCTTTAATTTTTGCAGCATCAGCTTCTGCTGCTTCTTTTTTCTCTGCTTCAAGCTTAGTAGTTGCTTCATCAGCTGCAGTAGTTGTCGTATCTACTTTTGCTTGAGCTTCATCAACTTTAGCGTTAGCTTCTTTTTCAGCTTCTTTAGCTTTTTCTACTTCAGTTTTTGGAGTTTCAGCCGCAGGTGTAGGCTGAGAATCTCCAGCAGGTTGAGTAGCTACTGGTTTGCCATCAGCTTTCACGACTGACGGTTGAGATGCAACAAATGCCGCTCCCAAAACAGCAACACTTGCTAAGCTAGTTAAAATCATTTTCTTTTTGTTCATCTTGTGTACCTCTTTTTAAGAATCATATTTATGTACATTATAAACCTTTTTTTGAGTGAAATCAAGGTATACATTATATTATATATACTTTGTTATTGATATATTATATTTCAAAAACATGGAAAATTCTCAAGAAAGTAAAGCATATTTTACTAGCTTTCTTTTTTCTTTCTTTCCATTCTTTTCATTTTCTATAGTAAATTATAGTTTTGAATTCAATTCCGATATCTTAATTCTTCATAAAAACTCTATTTTAAACAAAAAAACAGGAGATTTCTCTCCTGTTCAGATTCAATTACTTAAAATTAAACCCACTCACCATTATGATTTACAGTATAACCGTCTACTATTGTATTAACAGCTAGCTCACCTGAAGAGTAAGAATAATACCACTTACCAGAAACTTGATACCAGCCTGTTTTCATTGCCCCTGAACTATCCAGATAATACCAAACCCCATTTTCCTTTAACCATCCTGTCTGCATTTCACCAGATGATTTCAAATAATACCAGGTAGAACCATCTTTCAACCATCCCGTCGCCTTAGAACCATCTGATTTGAAATAATACCAACTACCATTTATTTTCTTCCAACCCACAGTCAATCCATTATTTGAACCATGATTAGATTTATTTACTGATTGATTCTGTGACGAAGTCACTCCCTCCAACTGAATATAACGACGATTTCCACTATACGAAATGTAACTTAACCATTTGTAGCCATCTTTTTCAATCACCTGATCATAATGAACACTCTCACCTGGAGAATAATATGCAAGTGGAGTTGCATTCAATAATGGTTGATCTTTAATAGGAGTCTCCACCTTAAAATAATGAGTTCCTCTCATCAAAGATGATGATTGACTGGTCACAACATGATTGCTTGTCGAATCTTTTGAACTGCTTGGGACTTCTTTAGAATTGCTTGATAAATCTTTAAAATGAATAAAACCGGTCATCTTGTTTGCTTTTACAATTCGTTTATTATAATTACCTTTATAATCATAGTTATATTCCTCAATTTCTATATTATCTCCCATCACATTTGAAACCCAAGCAACATGGCCATAACCTCCTGCAGTAGACCAAGCAATAGATCCGATAGCTGGTGTATTATCTACACGATAACCTTCACGACGAGCACGATAACCCCATTCACCAGCATTACCATAAGCTCCTGGAAGCTCAAAACCATTTACTCCACTCAAGCGAAAAGCAGCAAATGAAGTACACTGACGAGAATACATCCTCCACTTATCAATACTCTGACTCCCATTTTTATAATAAGCAGGATAATCATCTCCACGAGCATAAGAACTGTTTGCATGAACACTTTCTCCAGCCGACAACATCAGCCCTACTACTAAAAAAGGAACAACCTTTTTAACTGACTTTCTAATAGAAAGCCTTGTCTCTGCTACTTTAAATGGTGAAATTTTCATTCTTCCTCCTTGAAAAATAATATAAATCGAAGATTACCTTCACTTAAACTATTCGGAGAAAAAAGAAAAAGTGAGAAAATTTCTCACTTTAGTCAAGATAATGAATCAAATTCTTTTCTGTAAGGATATCTGAGTAAGTAAAGGATTCAACGTAAACATTAGCTTGTTTATCTCCTTCAACGTTCCCAAATTCAACGATAAATAGGGACGGATAAACCTCAATTAGCTTACCCAATCTATTTTTTTGGCGCTTACGACCATTCTCCAAAGTCATTTCTACGACTTGTCCCTCATGTGCCTTGATTTCTTCTTTGATTTTTTTCATCTTGGCTACATCTGTAAATGCATCTGACATCTTATGCCTCCCTCTTTGAGATACTTGAAAATTTATTGTATTCTTTTTGGAAAATTAATTCCACCGTTCCACGAGCTCCACTACGGTTTTTCTCGATAATAACTTCTACCTTATTATTCGGTATGCCTTCCTCTTCTTCACCACCACGCTCATAGTAGTCGTCGCGATAAAGAAAGGCTACGATATCAGCGTCCTGCTCAATAGACCCAGATTCACGAATATCAGACAAGACCGGTCTCTTATCCTGACGTTGTTCTACACCACGAGAAAGCTGACTTAGAGCGATTACTGGAACCTTCAGTTCCTTAGCTAAAATTTTCAACTGACGTGAAATTTCTGAAACCTCTTGTTGACGATTTTCCCGACCAGTTCCCGTTATAAGCTGCAAATAGTCTATTAAAATCAAACCAAGATTTCCAGTTTCTTGAGCCAGTTTACGAGAACGAGAACGAATCTCTGTAATCCGAATTCCTGGCGTATCATCGATATAGATACTGGCGTTAGCTAGATTACCCTGAGCAATAGTATATTTTTGCCACTCCTCATCAGTCAATTGACCCGTACGGATAGAATGCGATTCCACCAAACCTTCTGCCGCCAACATACGATCCACTAGACTTTCCGCACCCATTTCCAGTGAAAAAATAGCAACCGTTTTGTCCAACTTAGTCCCAATATTCTGAGCAATATTCAAGGCAAAGGCTGTCTTACCAACCGCCGGACGGGCTGCTAGGATAATCAACTCCTCCTCATGAAGTCCAGTCGTCATATGATCCAGGTCACGATAGCCTGTCGCAATACCTGTAATATCGGTCGTTTGTTGCGAGCGAGCTTCCAGATTTCCAAAGTTGATATTCAACACATCTCTAATGTTCTTAAATCCACTTCGATTAGCATTTTCGCTGACATCAATCAGGCCTTTTTCTGCCTGAGCAATGATTTCATCAGCTGGTTGCGAAGCCTCGTAAGCTTGATTGACAGACTCTGTCAACTTGGAGATTAATCGACGTAGCATGGCCTTCTCTGCAACAATCTTAGCATAATACTCCGCATTAGCAGAAGTTGGCACAGAATTGACAATCTCAACCAGGTAAGACAAGCCACCAATATTCTGTAAATCACCTTGATTATCAAGAATGGTACGAACCGTTGTTGCATCTATAGCATCGCCACGATCGGATAAATCGACCATAGCTTGGAAAATCAAACGATGGGCATACTTAAAAAAGTCCCGAGACTCAATATATTCTCGCACAAAAACAAGCTTACTCTCGTCAATAAAGATAGCCCCTAAAACGGATTGCTCAGCTAAGATATCTTGAGGTTGTACTCGTAACTCTTCTACTTCTGCCATCAGACTTCCCTTCCTTTTACAATCTTGTCAAGAAAGTGTAAATTTACCCTTCTTTCACACGAAGATTGATCACACTTGTGATATCTTGATAGATTTTCACTGGCACATCAATCAAACCAACCGCCCGAATCGGAGCTTGCACTTGGATATGACGTTTATCAATCTTAATTCCAAATTGCTTTTGCAATTCTTCTGCAATCTTCTTATTCGTAATTGAACCAAAAGTACGGCCATCTGGACCAACTTTTTCAACAAATTCTACAACAGTTTCTTCTGCTTCAAGTTGGGCTTTAATTGCTTTTGCTTCTGCAATCATCTCAGCGTGAGCTTTCTCTTCAGATTTTTGTTTACCACGAAGTTCACCTACAGCTTGAGCAGTCGCTTCTTTGGCTAGATTCTTTTTGATAAGAAAGTTTTGCGCATACCCTGTTGGTACTTCCTTAATTTCGCCTTTTTTTCCTTTTCCTTTAACATCTGCTAAAAAGATTACTTTCATTCTTCTTTCTCCTTTTCCTTTATTTCATTTAATACAATTTCTGTCAGTTTTTCACCTGCTTCTGACAAGGTTGAATCCTTAATTTGAGCTGCTGCCAAATTAAAGTGGCCTCCACCTCCCAGCTCTTCCATAATCCGTTGTACATTCAGCTTACTGCGACTGCGAGCTGAGATAGAGATAAATCCTTGTGTATTCTTCGCAAGAACAAAACTCGCTTCAATACCTGACATAGCTAACATGGCATCTGCTGCCTTACTAATAACAACTGTATCATAACATTTCGAGTCCTTAGCCTCTGCTATTAGTACATCTGAACCTAATTTACGCCCTTGTAAAATCAGTTCATTGACCTCACGATATTCTTCAAAATCTGTCGCAGCAATTTCTTGGATAGCAATACTATCACTTCCTCTCGTTCTGAGATAGCTAGCAACATCAAATGTCCGACTAGTCACTCGTGAGGTGAAATTTTTAGTATCCAACATCATACCAGCCATTAAAACACTTGCTTGCATACGACTCAAACGATTTTTCTTAGAATTCTGGAACTGAATCAATTCCGTTACCAACTCACTGGCACTACTTGCACCACTTTCGATATAAGTGATAACTGCATTATCTGGGAAATCCTGATCCCGTCTGTGGTGGTCGATGACGATGGTTTGGGTAAATAAATCATAAAAATCTTTTGATAAAGTTAAAGCTGTCTTTGAATGGTCTACAAGAATCAACAAAGAACGATTGGTCACCATCCCCATTGCGTCCTTAACAGACAACAACTTTGTAACTCCTTCTTTTTCTAAGAATGAAACAGCTCGTTCAATATCCGGCGACATTTGTTCTTCGTCATAAATAGCATAACTATTTTCAGTCACATTGCTGGCAAACAACTGCATACCTACAGCAGAGCCAAGAGCATCCATATCTAGATTTTTGTGACCAACTACAAAAACCTGATCCACACTACGAACCTTATCTGAAATAGCCGTCATCATAGCACGCGTACGAGTCCGTGTACGTTTGATTGAGGCAGCAGACCCACCACCAAAATAAACTGGATTTTTCGTCTCGTCGTTTTCCTTAACAACCACTTGGTCGCCACCACGCACTTCAGCCAAGTTCAAGTTGAGCAATGCAACTTTCCCTATCTCATCATGATTTCCATCACCATAAGAAAATCCCATACTTAAGGTCAAGGGCAACTGTCTCTGTTTCGACTCTTCTCTGAATGCATCAATAACAGAAAATTTATCGTTCATCAATCCCTCAAGCACCGTGTAGTCCGTAAATAGATAAAAGCGATCCATACTCACTCGACGGGAGAACATGGCATGTTTTCCAGCAAATTCTGAAACAAAATTGGCTACAAAACTGTTAATATGACTAATGTCAGACTCCGATGTCGCATCTTCTAAATCGTCATAGTTATCAACGGAAACAATTCCAATAACCGGACGACTCGTCACTAACTCAACAGTCGCTTCGTATTCTCCAGACACATCAAAGAAATAAAGAACTCCAGATACCTTATCCATATGAACCGAATAACGAATCTCACCTAAGGTAGCATAAGAACCTGGATTCCCCACAGAAGCCTTTATAATTGTTTGAATTAATGCAACATCAATCTCGCCCACTTCATTAGTCAAAATCAATTCAGCGTAAGGATTGAACCATTCAACTTCACCTGACGATAAGTCTAGTTTAATAACTCCGACAGGCATCCGTTCTAACAAGGTTGTCAAACTATCTTCAGCTTGGTGGTTTACATACTGGATTTGTTCTACTTCACTCTTTGAGTAGTAGTCTCTCTGATGGATGAATAGTAAAATATATGAACCCAAAATAAGTAGCAAAAGAAATAGCGTTACCAGTGTATTCGTTACAAAAACAAGTTGCACAGATATCACTCCGAACGCCACTATTCCTAATATTAAGGGGAAAATAGGACTTACATAAAATTTTTTCATTCCAAACCTCTTGGCACCCATTATACCATAATAACCACCAAAAAGCGACTTTTTAAAAGTGTAATCAGTAATTCTATCAATTATAAGAAAAAGGAGGTTTACAATTTAGTAAACCTTCCTTTACACATATTGAAATTAAGATTCTTTAACTTCTAACAAGCCAATCTCGCCATCTTCACGACGATAAATCACATTGGTTGTCTGATCTTCAACATCCACATAGATAAAGAAATCATGTCCCAACAAATCCATCTGTAGAATAGCTTCTTCCAAATCCATTGGTTTTAAATCAATTTGTTTTGAACGAACAACTCTGGATTGGGCAACATTTGTATCTTCCACCAAAGCATCTGTAAATAATTGACTAGTTGCTACCTTATTTTTATTTTTACGCTCGATTTTTGTTTTATTTTTACGAATCTGACGTTCAATTTTATCGGTTACAAGGTCAATTGAACCATACATATCTTGAGACACATCTTCTGCACGAAGAGTAATTGAGCCAAGCGGAATCGTCACCTCCACTTTAGCCGTTTTTTCACGATACACCTTCAAGTTAACTCGAGCATCCAACTCTTGTTCAGCTTGAAAATACTTTTCGATCTTTTCGAGTTTAGAAACTACATAATCACGAATTGCTTCTGTTACTTCTAGGTTTTCACCACGGATACTATATTTAATCATATGAGTACCTTCTTTCTAAACGTTTTTGTTTTTCTGATTTCATTATAACGCTTTCATTTTGTTTTTGCAAATTTTTTCCTCATCTTACAAGGGAAAATGTTTTTACATCCTCAGCACCAGCTTCTTCCAACAGTTTCTTCATACGATTTATAGTTGTTCCAGTAGTATAGATATCATCTATAAGTAGGATTTTTTTAGGAATAGTGACTCCACTTTTGACAAAGAAGGGAAGTTCTGTTGCCAAGCGTTCTGAACGATTTTTGGAAGAACTAGCTCGCTCTTCTCTCTTCTCTAGTAAGTCTTGAAAAGAGAACCCTGCTGCCTCAACTAAACCTTCAACCTGGTTAAATCCCCTCTCGAGCAATCTTTCAGGACTTAGGGGAATTACAACAAATTGATACTCTTTGTACTTTTTTAACTCCTCACTTAAAACTGAAGCAAAGACTTTTCTTAAAAGGAAGTCTCCATCAAACTTATACCGACTGAAAAAATCCTTCATAGCTTGATTGTAAATAAAAATCGCTCTATGACTGACTTCAACTCCTTCTTTACACCAAAATTGACAATCTTGACACTTTGTTGACAATCCTGTTTTCATACAGTTTGGACAGTTCTCTTCTCCAATCCTATCAAAAGTAGAATCACAATCTAAACAAAGACAGGAGGCATCATTCTTCAGAAGTAAAAGACTACTGAAAGTTAAAACAGCCTTCATAGTCTGCCCACATAATAAACACTTCATAGACCCGCCTCCTTATTCATCTGCTGAATTTCCTTAATTGCCTTTTTGATTGAAGCATTTAACCCGTCATGGAAGAAAAGCAAATCTCCTGTCGGTCTATCCATGCTTCGTCCAACTCGTCCACCAATCTGAATCAAGCTAGACTTGGTAAAAAGACGATGGTTGGCTTCTACTACAAAAACATCCACACAAGGGAAGGTAACTCCACGCTCCAAGATTGTCGTACTGATAAGTATTGTCAGTTCTCCATCTCGAAAAGCTTGCACCTGCTCTAATCGATCTTCCGTAACTGAAGACACAAAACCAATTTTCTCATGCGAAAATTCCTTCTGTAAGACTTCTTTTAATTGCTCCCCTTTCTTAATTTCTGAAGCAAAAATGAGTAACGGATAACCTGTCTTTCTCTGTTTCTCAATATAAAACTTTAACTTTGGTGATAAACGATTCTTATCCAAATAGCGATTAAAATCGGATAACCAGACAGGTTTAGGAATAATCAAAGGATTTCCATGAAACCGTCTAGGCAAACTCAATCGTTTTAATTCTCCGATGCGAACCTTCCTATCTAACTCATCGGTAGAAGTTGCTGTTAAAAAGATTCTCAAGCCATTCTTCTTTACACTATTCTTGACAGCATGGTAAAGCGTAGGGTTGTCAACATAAGGAAAAGCATCTACTTCATCCACTATTAGCAAATCAAAAGCATGATAAAATTTTAACAGCTGATGAGTCGTTGCAACAACTAGTGGTGTTCGAAAATATGGTTCTGATTCTCCGTGTAGTAAAGCTATCTCGCAAGCAAAATCATCTTGCAGTCGCTTATACAGCTCCAAACACACATCGATTCTAGGGCTGGCCAAACAAACTGCACCACCTTCATCAATCACTTTGGCCACAACTTGGTAAATCATCTCTGTCTTTCCAGCTCCTGTTACAGCGTGAACCAAGGTTGGTTCCTGCTTATCTACCGCTTGAATCAATCCCTTTGACACCTTCTCTTGAAAAGGAGTTAATTGACCACGCCATTTAAGAACATCTTGCTTCGGAAAATCCTCCTGTGGGAAATAGTATAAAGATTGATCACTCCTAACTCTCTTCATAATTAAGCACTCCCGACAATAGTAAGCACCGATGGGCAAATACCATTCATCTAAAATAGCACTATCACAACGTTGACAGAAAAGTTTCCCTTTCTCCTTTCTCATTGCTGGAAGTTTCTCCGCCAACTGACGTTCCTCTTCTGTTAATTCATTCTCCGTAAACAACCGACTGAGATAATTTGGATTTACTTTCATACTTCTTTATTCGTAAAAACCTAGCGCTTTAGATGATTTTTTAGTACAATTAAATCATGGAATTTAGAACAATTAAAGAGGACGGACAAGTCCAAGAAGAAATCAAAAAATCCCGCTTTATCTGTCATGCCAAGCGTGTTTATAGCGAAGAAGAGGCTCGTGACTTCATTACTTCCATCAAGAAAGAGCACTACAAAGCTACTCATAACTGCTCTGCCTTCATTATTGGGGAACGTAGTGAAATCAAACGTACAAGTGATGATGGTGAGCCCAGTGGGACTGCTGGCGTTCCTATGCTTGGGGTACTAGAAAATCACAATCTTACTAATGTCTGTGTAGTAGTGACACGCTACTTTGGAGGCATTAAGCTAGGCGCTGGAGGATTGATTCGTGCTTACGCTGGCAGTGTTGCCTTAGCTGTCAAAGAAATTGGCATCATTGAAATAAAGGAACAGGCTGGCATTGCTATTCAAATGTCTTACGCTCAGTATCAAGAGTATAGTAACTTTCTTAAGGAACATGATATTATGGAACTGGATACAAACTTTACAGATCAAGTCGATACGATGATTTATGTTGATAAAGAAGAAAAAGAGAATATTAAAGCTGCACTTGTAGAGTTTTTTAATGGAAAAGTCACTTTAATGGATCAAGGTTTACGCGAAGTTGAAGTTGCTGTAAACTTAGTGTAAACAAAGGAGAAAAATATGGCATTTGGAAAATTCATTCAAGGACTCGCTGGTAACTTTAGCGAGCAAAACAAAGAAACTCTTATCAAAGAATATGGACAATATCTACTAGAAAATGAAGAAATTCAAAGTGGATATAAACTGATTCGTGACTCAATTATATTTACAAATATACGTATTATCTTTACAGATAAACAAGGCGCTACCGGTCGTAAGATGTCTATTAAATCAATCTTTTTGATGAACATTGTTAACGTTGAAATGGAAACTGCTGGAGCAGGTATAGATGATAGTGAAATTACTATTACTTATTTAGAAAATGTCTTTCTAAAAGCGCATAATGAGCATTTTAGTTCTCATAAATTTGAATTTCCTAAGAAAACGAATATCGTTCCACTTTACACCTATTTACTAGAATTAGCCTATCACAATCGCTTAAAAATTAATGGATTAGACCTGTGATATAAAAAAATCCTATCACTTCGATAGGATTTCTATATTTTACAAATGGTATAGATAGCGTTATACTAGAAATATCTTATACAAAGAGGTATTCATATGTCTATTTATAACAACATTACTGAACTAATCGGTCAAACTCCGATTGTTAAACTCAACAACATTGTGCCAGAAGGTGCTGCAGATGTCTATGTAAAACTTGAAGCATTTAACCCTGGCTCTTCTATAAAAGACCGTATTGCTCTTAGCATGATTGAAAAAGCTGAACAAGACGGTATTCTGAAACCTGGTTCTACTATTGTTGAAGCAACAAGTGGAAACACTGGTATTGGACTTTCATGGGTAGGGGCTGCTAAAGGGTATAAAGTTGTTATCGTTATGCCTGAAACTATGAGTGTGGAACGACGTAAGATTATCCAAGCCTATGGTGCTGAACTCGTCCTTACTCCTGGTAGCGAAGGAATGAAAGGTGCTATTGCTAAGGCTCAAGAAATCGCTGCTGAACGTGATGGTTTCCTTCCTCTTCAATTTGACAACCCAGCAAATCCAGAAGTACACGAAAGAACAACAGGAGCTGAAATACTAGCTGCTTTCGGTAAAGATGGACTAGATGCCTTTGTTGCTGGAGTGGGTACCGGTGGAACCATTTCTGGTGTTTCTCATGCACTCAAATCAGCAAATTCTAACATTCAAGTTTTTGCAGTAGAGGCAGACGAATCTGCTATTCTATCTGGTGAAAAACCTGGACCACACAAAATTCAAGGTATCTCAGCTGGATTTATTCCTGATACACTTGATACAAATGCCTATGATGGTATTGTTCGTGTAACATCAGACGATGCACTAGCACTCGGCCGTGAGATTGGTGGAAAAGAAGGATTCCTTGTTGGTATTTCTTCAGCTGCAGCTATCTACGGAGCCATCGAGGTTGCCAAGAAATTAGGTACAGGTAAAAAAGTTCTTGCTCTAGCACCAGATAACGGTGAACGTTATCTCTCTACAGCACTCTATGAATTTGAAGTGTAGTCTCCTAAATACACTTAGCCCTTATTATAGGGCTTTTTATTTATACCTTAAAAATAGGAACATCTCCCTATAAAGATTGACTGCATAGAAAAAAGGAAGCAAAATTGCTTCCTTTTTATTATTAGTTATTCAAGGCTGCTGCCATTGTAGCTGCAACTTCAGCTTCAAAGTCGTTTGCAGCTTTCTCGATACCTTCACCAACTTCAAAGCGAGCGAACTCAACTACTGAAGCGTTAACTGATTCAAGGTATGCTTCAACTGTCTTGCTGTCATCCATGATGTAAACTTGTGCAAGAAGTGTGTAAGCTTGATCAACTTTAGTGTTGTCAAGCATGAAGCGATCCATTTTACCTGGGATGATTTTGTCCCAGATTTTTTCTGGTTTACCTTCTGCAGCCAACTCAGCTTTGATATCAGCTTCAGCTTGAGCAATCACTTCATCAGTCAATTGAGATTTTGATCCATACTTCAAGTGTGGAAGAGCTGGTTTGTTAACCATTGCACGGCTTTCGTTATCTTGGTCGATAACGTGGTTCAATTGTGCCAACTCATCTTTAACGAATTGTTCATCCAATTCTTTGTAAGAAAGAACTGTTGGTTTCATAGCTGCGATGTGCATTGAGATTTGTTTAGCAAGTGCTTCATCTCCACCTTCAATAACAGAGATAACACCGATACGTCCACCGTTATGTTGGTATGCTCCAAAGTGTTGTGCGTCTGTTTTTTCAATTAATGCAAAGCGACGGAATGAGATTTTTTCTCCGATAGTTGCTGTTGCAGATACGTATGCAGCTTCAAGAGTTTCACCTGAAGGCATTGTCAAAGCAAGTGCTTCTTCATTATTAGCAGGTTTTCCTTCAGCAATAACTTTAGCTGTAGTATTTACCAATTCAACGAATTGAGCATTTTTCGCAACGAAGTCAGTTTCAGCGTTTACTTCAATAACTGCTGCAACATTACCGTTAACGTAAACACCAGTCAAACCTTCTGCAGCAACACGGTCAGCCTTCTTAGCTGCCTTAGCCATACCTTTTTCACGAAGCAATTCAATCGCTTTTTCGATGTCACCGTCTGTTTCTACAAGCGCTTTTTTAGCGTCCATAACACCGGCACCAGATTTTTCACGCAACTCTTTTACAAGTTTAGCTGTAATTTCTGCCATTTTGATTCTCCTATATTTTTTAAAAATAGGAGAGCCGGGCTAAGCCCCGCCCTCCTAGGTAATTACTATTTATATGAATTAAGCGTTGTCACCTTCTACAACTTCAACGATTTCTTCGATTGAATCTGCTTGAGCTTCTGAAGCTGCAAATTCTGCTTCAACTGCTGCTGCATCTTCACCTTGACGTCCTTCGATGATAGCGTCAGCCAATTTAGCTGTGATCAATTTAACAGCGCGAATAGCATCATCGTTAGCTGGGATGATTACATCAATATCATCTGGATCAGTGTTTGTGTCAACCATCGCTACAACTGGGATTCCCAATTTCTTAGCTTCTTTAACAGCAATTTGCTCTTTATGTGGGTCAACTACGTACATCACATCTGGGATACGAGGCATATCTTCGATACCACCCAAGAATTTTTCAAGACGTGCACGTTGTTTGTTAAGAAGTGCAACTTCTTTCTTAGGAAGAACTTCGAAAGTTCCATCTTCTTCCATACGTTTGATTTCTTTCAAACGAGCGATACGTTTTTGGATTGTTCCCCAGTTTGTAAGAGTTCCACCCAACCAACGGTGGTTGATGAAGTATTGACCTGAACGTACTGCTTCTTCAGCAACTGCATCAGCTGCTTGTTTCTTAGTACCAACAAACAATACAACTGCATCGTTAGCTGCTGCATCACGCATGAAATCGTATGCTTGGTCTGCGTATTTTACAGTTTGTTGCAAGTCGATAACGTGGATTCCGTTACGCTCAGTGAAGATGTACTTAGCCATCTTAGGGTTCCAGCGACGAGTTTGGTGACCAAAGTGTACACCAGCCTCAAGAAGTTGTTTCATTGAAATTACTGCCATGAGTATTTCTCCTTTTTGTTTTTTTCCTCTTCTTGACTTCAACTCGCAAAACGACCCAAGGGCAACTGTTTCACAATTCATCAAGAATGAGTATTATCGTTCACACGACAAGTTTCATTTTACCATACTTTTTCAATATTTTCAAGCTATTTTAGTAGATTTTTAAAGTAAGGTAATTTCTGCTAACTTTCCAACATATACTGCTGGGATGCTCTAATAGCTAAATTTTTTTAAATTTAATATAGTGGCAAAATAATTAGTTTGTCTTATCTACTTCTAAGTTTCTTACGAATTTTATAAGCTAGATTAAACAAAAAATATAATGAACTAGTTGGATAATTAAACTCACCAGCAAATTCCTCGATAGTAGGATTAAACTTGGATTTAAAGCTAATTAACCCACCCTCTAAATTGTTTTCAATTCCACCCATATTATGAGTCTCAGCCCCTCGTTCAAAAGAATGTTGTGCTGTCTCAAACCATGTAGGAATAGCAGGTTGATAGTGTCTAAATTCTTCATTCATTCCAGCATATAAGTTCTCAGAAGTTTTCCCAAATTCGATAGTTAAAGTACCAGACAATGGGACAATACTATCCCCTCTGTCAATATGGTTCTTAAGAAAAGAAATTTCTTCCTTTAATCGTTTTCTCTCTTGCTGATTCTCTTTTATTTTACCTTCTTTCGTTTTATCTGTAAACTTCTGCTCTGTTTTTAGATTCTTTTCGAATTGTTGCTCAACTTCTTTCAGTCTATTAGGTAGATTTAAAAAGCTCAGTGTGATAAAGGAGTGATCAGGATAAGTATCCAGTAACTTCTGATAATAATCTTTGCCTCGTAAACTGATATTCTTACGAGACTCTGTTTTCTTCATTAAAAATGAAAAGTCATCTAATAAATCAAGTCCACCAAATTTTACTTCTAATCCTTTATTTCTTGCAGTTCGGATGGCCTGTCTAGTAGACTTAGAAAGTTGATCCAGTGAGAAATTTTCTTTATGAATATTAGCTTGAAAACGTGGTTGTATATTTTCTGCCATATCCTTTGTTAAGCCTGTCCAATAAACTTTATTTTTTTTCAGTTCTTCGACAATTGCTAAAGTCATAGAATTTTGGACAGTTTCTTGGTCAATAAGACCTCTACTTATAAATAAACTTGGGTCAAATTTAACCATTATTGCATGGCTTTTTTTAGCAAGTTTTTTCAACGTTAAAAGAACAAATTTTAGAAGTTCTTTATCTTCATAGTCAATTACTGGACCTCGTGGAATATAAAACATAGAAAGTCCTAATGGTAGCGGCTGAATTAAGATATTTGCTACTCCAACTAATTGATTATCTTTATAAAAGCCAACTCTCTCGTTCCCCCAAGTATCCTTTATCTTGGACCAATCACTACTCTGCAATAAATTTCCTTGAGGATGATTTTCTAAAAATAAATCCCACTCTTTAGCATCAACATTTATTTTATACCTAAACATAACTTCAACACCGACTCCCTTAGAAACCATTTTTTATTAACATGCTACACTCGTACTATATCTCTACGTTTCATTTTACTTTAATTAAATAATTATAAAAATAGAAAATAAGTTCAAGTAATTATATAATGAAATTAATTTTTCCAGCACTATACAAAGGGTGAGATTAATAAGATCTCACCCTTTGTATAGTAATAATCAGTATATTAGTTTGGATAAATGTATCTTACAGTACCTCTTGATGCTGTCGGATTAAACCATCCACGATAATTTCCGATTGGTTGAGTTCCACTTCCATCATAGTTACACTCAGAAACTTGAATACGAGTTGATGATTCAACTGCTGTAACAACTGCTACGTGACCGTATCCTCCATCATCCCAACATGCAATCGCGCCAACTTGTGGTGTAGAACCTGTACGGAAACCTGCAGCTGCTGCACTTGCAGCCCATTGACCACCATTACCCCAGTAATCACCAGCCCATGGTGCTAAAGTTTTTACTCCCCATGTACATTGACCTACAGGATAGCTTGATGCATTTGTACTGTATGTCGGATGTTGTTTCACTGGTGCAGGAGTATAGCTTGTTGATTCCGCTGAAGCACTACTTGAAGATGATTCAGACGAACTAGATGACGAAGAAGTAGTTGATACTGCTTGAACTTCTGCTGTAAAAGTTGTATTCCCAGAAGCAACGACTTTTTGTTGTTGACTTGCTTGTTTAGCTTTATAAGCTGCTTCTGCTTCTGCAGCTGCTTTAGCTTCTGCTTCTGCTGCAGCTTTTTTCTCAAGTAAACTTGCTTTTTCATCCTCTGCAGTAGCCTTTTCAGCAGCAAGATTCAATTCTGCAGCTTTCAACTCAGCTTGTTTTGTAGTTAATGATTGAGCATCATCAGCTAGTTTTTGCTGATTTGCAATAACTGTATTAATTGCATCATTATTTGCTACTTGTTTTTCAGAAATAGCTTTTTTATCTGCTTTTTGTTGTTCCAACATTTTGTTGTTTGCAGATACGATTTCACTCATTGCAGCAACACGTGAAATAGCTTCTGTAATTGATTTTGAGTTTACAATTGTATTAATGTAATTTGTTGCAGCTCCATTTGTTTGAGCACTACGAGCTTGTTTTTGTAATGAATCATTGCGAGATACAATATTCTTAGAAAGTTCTGTAATTTCACCCTCAAGCTTTTTAGATTCTTCTTGTAGTCTATCATTTTCAGATTGCAAGTTTGATTGCTCTGTTTGAATAGCAGATACTTGCTCCTGAACTTGATCAACTTGTTTTTGGGCTTCTTGTTGTTGTGCTGTTAAGTTGCTAATTTTATTATCTTGAGCAGCAATTTTGTCATCAGTAGTTTCTGCATGCGCAGTTGTTAAAACAGCTGCTTGAGAAACCATTACTGTACTTAGTAAAAGTGACGCTAAGATTTTTTTCTTCATATTTCGTAGATACTCCTTCTTTTAAAGACATTACTAGTATACCAAAAAAAGGCCTAATGAATATTACGCCTTTGTTACATTTTTATTTCTTTCTTATAGGTAAAATTTTTCAAAAATAAACTGAAAAGTAATCATCCATATAAGGTTCAAAATCATTGATGGTACTAAACTATAGACTATAAACAAAGACATACTATCCACAGTTAAACCTACCACTATTGCAAGTATATAAGCTCCCATCTCAAATAGAAAAGTCATGACAATAATTGCCAGCATTCTCGTCCAACGATTCAATAAAATAACACTATTAAATTTATGGAGAAATGCCCCCAACAGGACAAATAACAGAGTCGCAATCCCTATCAAGTGGAAAAAGTAAATGTCATAAACCAAACCCACTACAAAACAATAGGCTAAATAGAGATACTCTGATACTTCAATCGTCTCAAATAAGAGAAACAAAAATAGAAAATGACTAGCTAACTGCACGTGGGGAAATAATGAGCCCAAAAGCTGGCTAATATGGGCATCAATTAGAACAAAGAAAGGAAGCAATAAAAACACTCCAACCCGCTTCAGCTGTCTCATTATGAATTCCCCACTAATTCTATTACACTCACATTATGAGTATCTGCACTCAATTTAACAGTTACTTCTCGTGTCAAATAGTCCGTACTATGCGTTGTAGCAACCACTTCACCAACAGGAATATCAGCAACATTAAAGTTTCCTAATCCACCAGTGGTCACCTTATCTCCTGCACTAATATCGCCACTACTATTTAATTGACTAATTTTGAGAACTTCATTTTCCTTGTCATAGCCAACAATAATCCCATAAATTGTAGTAGAACCATGTTGAATTTTAACAGAAATCTTATCAGCATTTTCCGTATTTGTCAGAAGGTTGACCATAGTAGAGTTGTCCTCCACTTTTGAAACACTCCCAATCAAACCACCATTTGCAATGGCTAACATATTCTCAGAAGCCCCTTTTGATTTGCCTGCATCCAGGGTCAATTCCTGCTTCCAAGATACCGGAGAACGCATAATAACATCTGCTGCCAAAGTCTTTGTGGCTTGCAACTTGGACTTCATATCAAGCAATTGGCGCAGTTGTTCATTTTCGGTCTTTAAACTTTCCGCCTCATTTGATTTAACTTCTAATTGATAAATCTGTTTCTTCAAACTTTCATTTTCATTATATGTTCGTGTCAAATGAGCCAAATCTGATTTGACAGAATCAAACCACTGAAAAGGTTTTTGTACAACTCTATCAACCAATGAGATTCCATCTCCTAATTTTGTCACAATTGTACTTGAATAAGTCGTCGCTAAGAGAGCTGACACAAGCAGAACAATGACAAAAACAATAATGACATATTTTGATTTTTTAAAACGGTTCATATCCCTACCTTTATATCAAAAACTGTTACAGTAACTTTTTATCAATTCCTGAAAGCTACTAAGATTTTAAGAAAAATAAGCAACAACCAAGTCCGAGAATAACAAGAATAGTAAGTGTATCCTTTCGAGTCCATTTCAGTTGTCGGTATTGACTTCTGCCTTTTCCCCCCTGATAACCGCGCGCTTCCATAGCAATAGCCAAGGAATCCGCACGTTTTAAACTTGTCGCAAAAAGAGGAATCAAAATGGGAATCATAGCCTTCACCTTTTGAACAATACTTCCTTCTCCAAAATCCACTCCACGCGCTTTCTGTGCATTCATAATCCGCGTCGTATCATCCATCAAGGTTGGGACAAAACGCAAACTCATAGACAACATTAAGCCAATTTCATGAACTGGAACTTTCACACGCTTTAAAGGCGCTAATAAAGCTTCGACAGCTGATGCCAAACTTAAGGGCATGGTCGTTAAGGTTAACAAAGTCGAAAAGAAAATAATTAATATGAAGCGACAAAAAATAATTCCAGCTTGTTGCAAAGCATAATCCGTGATTCTCACAAACGAAAACTCAAATAAAACATTCCCATTAGAAATGAAAAACAGTTGAAAAATAGTTGTGAAGGCAATCAAGAAAAACATAGATTTCAAGCCCTGAATAAAAAATGAAAGAGATACTCCCGACAAAACAATAAATATCCCTGTCGCTATAAAAAGAATTAGATTCGTCAAGGGATTATTAGCCCAAAACACAATCAAAATCAGTAGCATCATGGCAAGCAATTTGCTACGTGGATCCAATCGGTGAACAATCGAATCCCCTGGGATATAACGCCCCAAAATCATACTATCCATTTAGCGACTCCTTGAACTCCTCTATCTTAATCGGTAATCGTTTAAATGACACGCCTCTATCAGCCAATCGTTTACAAAAAGCTGTAATTTTAGGTACTCCCAACTGCACTTCTTCCATAAAGACAACATCTTGAAAGACATCACTTGGTTTACCACCCTTAACTAAACGTCCCTTTTCCATCACATAGACTTGATTTGCATATTCAGCAACATCATCCATCAAATGCGTTACCAAGACAATGGTCATCCCTGACTGGTGGAGTTTTTTGAACAAATTCATCAACTCTTTTCTTCCCAGAGGATCCAGGCCTGCTGTGGGTTCATCTAAGACTAATATAGCTGGCTCCATGGCAAGTATGCCTGCAATGGCAACACGTCTCATTTGTCCACCTGACAGCTCAAACGGGCTACGATTAAAAAGTGATTCATCAATTCCAACCAGAGCCAGTTTCTCACGCGCAATCTGCTCCGCATCTTCTTCAGAAACTCCAAAATTTTGCGGTCCAAAAGCAACGTCCTTCAAAACCGTTTCTTCAAAAATCTGATTTTCAGCAAACTGAAATACCAAGCCAACCTGTTTTCTAATTTGACGAATGTCTTTATTTTTAGAAGTCGATGTGATTAAGGTATCAAAAACTCGCACAGTCCCTTGACTTGGAACCAATAAACCATTTAAAAGTTGTAAAATAGTTGATTTGCCACTACCTGTGTGGCCAATTAAAGCCGTATAAGAACCATCTTCAATCGTCAAAGAAACATCTGACAAAGCTGTTGAAGCTAAGGGAGTCCCTTCTTGATACGTAAAACTCACATTTTCTAGAGCAATTCCCATAGTTTATCCTCTAGCTCACTTTCTGTCAAATAATTTTCAGGCAAATCATAGCCATTCTGGCTCAAAGAATGTTTTAATTGATTGGCAAAAGGATCGTCTAATCCAATTTGATCCAAATCATTTCGTGAGAAAAGTTCTCTTGGGCTACTAGTTGATTCAATTGACCCTTTTTTCATGATCAACACACGATCACTCATGGCAACTTCTTCCAAATCATGTGTAATGGAAATGACCGTCATATCATAGTCTTTCCGAATTCCTTTTACTGTCTCAATCAGTTCTCTACGTCCCTCAGGATCCAACATACTCGTTGCTTCATCTAAGATTAAAATAGCTGGTCTTAGGGCTACAACACCTGCAATGGCCACACGTTGCTTTTGGCCACCTGATAGACGCGCTGGCTCTCTCTTTTTAAAGTCCAACATGCCAACCAAATCCAGAGCTTCTTCCACTCTCTTTTTCATTTCTTGACGAGAAAGTCCCTGATTTTCCAAACCAAAGGCAACATCATCTTCAACAGTCGCTCCAACAAATTGATTGTCTGGATTTTGAAAAACCATACCGATTTGACGACGTATATTCCAAACATTTTCCTCAGTCAGCCGTTGGCCATCAATTACAATCTCTCCGGATTCTACTTCCAGTAAGCCATCAATTAATCGAATCGTCGTTGATTTACCACTACCATTATGGCCTACAATCGAAAGCCATTCTCCACGTTTCACGTGAAACGTAATATCCTTCACATCATAGTATTCCTGACTTTCCTTATAACGAAAAGAAAGATTTTTTACATCAATTATTGATTTCATTTCGAACCAAATGTCCCTTTAAATACATAGGCACTACCCTTGAAATAATCATAGCCAGAGTAGATAGTGAAAAACAAGGCTACATAAAGTAGAACTTGACCAAGCAAAGTCCAATGTAATAGCAAGAAAATAATCGCAAACATCTGGCTGAAAGTTTTAATTTTTCCAGGCATTGCTGCTGCTAAAACCGTTCCACCAGTTTCAACCAATAAAAGCCTTAAACCTGTCACAGCCAACTCACGACAGATAATCACTGCAACAATCCAAGCTGGAGCCATACCTAACTCAATCAGCATAATAAAAGCCGACATTACTAGTAACTTATCCGCCATTGGATCCGCAAACTTCCCAAAGTTGCTAACCACACTCCATTTACGAGCTAAATATCCATCTAAATAGTCGGTAATACTGGCAATAGCAAATATAATAGCTGCTACTATATGACTTTCTAGCGAATTTCCTATCGTTAAAATAAAGATAAAAATAGGTATAAAGAGAATTCGACCTATTGTTAAGAGATTGGGAATTTGTTCTTTTTTCATTCTTTTTTCCTTAATTTCTAGTAAAGGTTACAGTGATTTGTCCAGTTTGAGCTGTTAATTTCGATAAATCAACAGTCTGATCATCTACTGTTAAAGCAACACCTTTGACAACACCTAAAGTAATGGTCACAGGATTTTTTGTTGAAACTGTTGTTTCTGCACTTTTATTATCCGGTGATAAGGTCACACCACCCTCAAGCTCACTTTCTGAAACACTAACCCAACTTCTAGCATCTGAAACCGATAATTGCAATTTTGCGGTTTCCTTACTTGTTTTATAAGCGATTTCTACATAATTTCCTTCACCTGATACACTTATAACTGGTTCAATATTCGAAGAGCTACTTGATGAACCACTACTTGAAGATGGAGTTGCAGAACTAGTCGAGCTTGTTGCTTGGACTACACTATAACTAGACGCAGATGAACGCTCCGGTTGAGTCTGAATATAATTCCAAACATAATAAGTCACAAAAATGACAATCGATAGTGCAAAGAGTATAAAATAAAATAAAGGTAAAAATGATGTCTTATTTTTCTTACTTGAACGTCTCCTACCTGTCAACTCCTCTTCATCAACATCTACTTCCTCATAAGTAATCATGCTCCCAGAATCATAAGCATCCAAGACAATTCGCTCATCTAGCTCAACTGCCCACGCATACTTTCTCAAAAAAGAACGAGTATAAAATGGACTAGGAAGTTGATCAAAATCATCAGCTTCCATCGCTTCCAACATATCCAACTGAATTTCTGTTTTTTTGTGTAATTCTTCTAAAGTCAACCCTTGGTTGGTTCTAGCTAAACGTAAAACCTCACCAATTGTTTTTTTCCTCATACTTGTCATTCCTTCTTTCTAGTATCGATTATGATAGGTTACTACGATGGGAATATTGTAAAATCAACTATATCACCATCATCTATTAAATGATGTCCAGCATCAAGGACATCCTCCAAAGTAATTTCCTGTAAAATTTTCGGCAAATCAAAAATTGTCTCACCATTTTCAAAAGCATCATATTGCGTTGCAATAAATTCAAGAGAGTTCATGCTACTGAAAAATTCTCCAAACATCTCTCTTTTGATAATGTCTAAATGATCCTCTGTAATATCTATATCCTTTGTGAAATTACAAATAGCCTTTTTAAACTGATGAGATAAAGCAACTGGCTCTTTTGTATCCATTGTCAACATAACAAAATGAAAACGACTTGTTACTTCAACTTCCAGAGATAAGGACGCATCAATTTTACCTGATTCATATAATTTCTGAAAACGATCCGAAGTCCAACCAAACATCATTGCAAACAATAATTTTAATAAAATATGATATCGATAGCAATCCGCTTCAGCAACTTCTTGCTTACCTCTAATACCAATCGCTAGTTTGGGAGAAGACACTTCCATTCTCATACTGTCTGTTTGCTTTACATCTTGTAAAACAAGCTTTTCTCTTACTACTTCCTGAACATCTAAATCTTTCAGTTCTTTGCTTTCAAAATAGTCCTGTACTCGTTCCACATCAAAATTACCAACGAAAAACAGAGACATGTTTACAGGTTTGTAAAATCTTGTAAAATTTTCTTGCAAATTAGTTAGATTGATTTGGGAAATTGACTCCTCACTTCCAACTATATCAGTTGCTAAAGGTGTACCAGGATACAAATTCGCTAAAGTTGAAAAGAATAAACACGAATCTGGATCATCTTGATACATTTCTCGTTCTTGCTGTATAATATCCTGCTCCCTTAAAATAGAATCTTCAGTAAATTGTGCTGATGTTACCAATTCATCAAGTAAGTCCAAATTTTCTAAAAAATAATCCGTTGCTGAAAAAAGATAACTTGTTTTTGTAAAGCTTGTAAAGGCATTACTATCTGCACCTAGACTCGTAAAAGCCGACATCAAATCGCTAGCATCTTCTCTCTCAAATAATTTATGTTCAAGAAAATGAGCAATTCCCGCAGGATATTCTTTTACATATCCGTCAACTTCTGTTACAAGCGTATCTACCGAACCAAACTGTACAGTTACACTCCCGTAAACCTCTTTAAATTCCTTTTTAGGCAAAAGAGCAACTGTCAATCCGTTGGACAAACGAGTTCGATAAACCATTTCTTTTACAGCTGGATAGTACTTTTCTTCAAAAACAACCTTTGTCATTCTATTCCTTCCATAAAGTAAATTGCTTGTAATTTCACATTACTAGCTGCTCTACAAATAGCATCTTTGTCAACTTGCTCAAGTTTTGCAATCCAACCTTTAAATTCTGCTGAAGATTTTCCAAGTAAGGCATTTTGATAAGCACGTTCAATCAATGAAGATTGATTATCTTGAGAAAGCAACAAAGACCGACGAATCATTTTCTTGGTCTGCTCTAGCTCAAGCTCTGTAAAATAACCTTTTTTTAAATCAAGCAGTTGATTATTCATCATTTTACGAGCCTGGTTCCGATTTTCTCGATCAATACCAGCATACATCCTCAAGAATCCACTAAATAAATCAAGCTGACTTGAAATAGTATAAGCCAATCCAGCATTTTCACGGACGTTTGTAAAGAGCTTAGAATGAGCAAATTCACCAAGTAAACCATTCATTACAATCATGGGTAAATGTTTCTCATCACCATATTCAGAAGGGTAATGATAACCCAATTCCAAAATGGATTGTCCCACATTTTTCCGAACCATACCTTCCTGAAGGATATTAGAATATGGTTGACAATACTGAACTTTTACATCTCCTTCTCGACCTTTGAAGCCAAATGATTCTAATACATTTTGAATTTCAACCTCATTAAAATCACCTAGGAAAAAGAAATCTATTCGATCATTAGCCAAAAATTCTTGGAAACAAGAATAAGAACTTTGTGGAGTTTCAGCTAAAATACGATTTCGTAAATCACTGTATTCCAATTTGAGACGTTCATCATAAAAAAATAATTTATCTAATTCTTTATGTGCGAAATAAAATGAATCATCCATATCAGCTGCTAAACTTGCTAGCAATTGTTTTTTCTCAATTTCAAATAAGGCCGGATCAAATCCATTATCAACTACTATGGGTGAAAAAAGAGTTTCTTTTACAAGTTCCAAAACCTGAGAAGTTAGAACATTTTTCCTACTTAAAAACTCATCACGAACATAGGTAAATGTCAATTCTACAATATGACTTTGCCCTCTTCTGAAACAATTGGTTGACATATCTGTACCGTATAGACTGGCCAAATGTTTTCTCAAATCTTGAGAAGTAGGATACATCTGATTAGCAGTCTCTAGCACACTCGCACTCAACATGCGACCTGCAATCGTATCAAGAGATAATGGAGTGGTAAAACGCACGGCGATTTTGTTCGTTTTAAACTTTTTTGATTGGATAAAATGTGTTGAAATTCCATGCACTAACTCCATGATTTACCTCCTTATATACAGACTTCTATTATATCACGAAAAACTGAAATTTTCTTGTTCTCTGTAACACTTTTGAAATAAAAATCGCTTACATTATTCCTTGTTTCTCTCACTATTTTTAGGAAAATATGGTATAATACCAAAGATTGAGGTGAATTATGGAATACAAATTATTTGAAGAATTTATTACCCTCCAAGCACTACTCAAAGAACTTGGAATTACACATAGCGGAGGAGCTATCAAATCATTTCTCTCTGAACATTCTGTTTACTTTAATGGAGAATTAGAGAGTCGTCGTGGTAAAAAACTTCGTATTGGCGATAAAGTTGACATCCCTGACATGAATATTGACATCTTGTTGACACAACCTACTTTTGAAGAACAAGAGGAGTATCAGGCTGATAAAGTTGAAAAAAAACGAATCGCTAAACTCGTCAAGGAGATGAATAAGGGAGTAAAGAAAGACAACTCTAAACCTACTTCATCACCAAAAAGCAAACAAGCTCCACGATTCCCTGGTAGATAATCATGTGGCTACAACACCTATCTCTCAAAACTTTTCGTAACTACAAAGAGACGAAAATAGACTTTAATCCTAAATTAAATGTCTTTTTAGGACGCAATGCACAAGGTAAAACAAATATGTTAGAGGCTATCTATTTTTTAGCCTTAACACGCAGTCATCGAACTCGAACTGATAAAAATCTCATTCATTTTGATGAGGAACAGCTTCATCTTTCAGGTCTTGTTCAGAAAAAAACTGGATCCATTCCTCTCGAAATCGAACTAACACAAAAAGGCCGTGTGACAAAAGTGAATCATTTAAAACAGGCACGCCTTTCAGATTATGTCGGACACATGAATGTTGTCTTATTTGCTCCTGAAGATTTACAACTAATTAAAGGAGCACCTTCGGTTCGACGAAAATTCATTGATATGGAGCTTGGGCAAATTAAGCCAATCTATTTATCTGATTTAACTAATTATAACCACATCCTTAAACAAAGAAATACCTATCTAAAATCAGCTCAAACAATAGATGAAACCTTCCTTTCAGTACTAGATGATCAGCTAGTCGATTATGGATGTCGTGTGATGAATCACCGCTTAGATTTCATAAAAAAACTAGAATCATTTGGGCGTAAGAAACATTTTGAACTCTCTAATCAGATTGAAGAGTTGTCAATAGCCTATCTATCTTCTGTCAAGATAGCTGACAAAGAAAACTTATCAGAATCTTTCAAAATTGCTTTAGAAAAAAGTAGGTCCAGAGATTTATTTAAAAAGAATACTGGTGTTGGTCCTCATCGAGATGATATTTCTTTTTATATAAATGGGATGGATGCTAGCTTTGGAAGTCAAGGTCAACATCGTAGTCTCGTCCTTTCTATAAAATTAGCAGAAATCGAATTAATGGAAAGTATTACTACAGAGTCTCCAATATTACTACTTGACGATGTTATGAGCGAACTTGACAACACTAGACAACTAAAATTATTAGAAACGATTTCTCATTCAATCCAAACCTTTATTACAACAACCAGCTTAGATCATCTTCAGAATCTACCAGAAAATCTAAGTATTTTCGCTATTCAGGGTGGTAAAGTTTCTGTAAACAAAAATTGACAGCATTGTAAAAGAACTCCTGTTTTCACTGGAGTTCTTTTCATTGTTTTTACATAGAATAATTTGGTGCCTCATTAGTAATTTGTACATCATGAGGATGGCTTTCTTTCAAACCAGCACCAGACATTTCAATAAATTGAGCGTTATCGTGTAGTTCTTTAAGGTTAGCTGCACCACAGTAACCCATACCAGAGCGAATACCACCAATCATTTGGAAGACAATATCAGCTGCCGCTCCTTTATAAGCAACACGACCTTCAATTCCTTCTGGAACGAGTTTGTTTGCTTCATTGACAGAACCTTGGAAGTAACGATCGCTTGAGCCTTTCTTCATAGCAGCGATTGAACCCATACCACGGTAAGTCTTGAATTTACGTCCTTGGAAGATTTCGGTTTCTCCTGGAGCTTCATCAGTTCCAGCAAACATAGATCCAAGCATAACAGCATTTCCACCAGCCGCAAGAGCTTTTACAATATCTCCAGAATACTTGATTCCACCGTCAGCAATGATCGTTTTACCATATTCACGCGCAACAGCTGCAGCATCATAGATAGCTGTTACTTGTGGAACACCAACACCTGCAATCACACGAGTAGTACAGATAGAACCTGGTCCAATACCAACCTTGACAACGTCTACACCTGCTTCATAAAGAGCACGTGCACCTTCAGCAGTAGCAATATTTCCAGCAATCAAAGTACGGTCTGGGAAATGAGCACGAATCTCAGCAATTTTACGCAAGACACCTGCAGAATGACCATGCGCAGTATCAATAACAATCGCATCCGCTCCTGCCTCAAAAAGAGCCTCTGCACGTTCAAATGTATCTGAAGTAACACCTACTGCACCTGCAACTAGAAGACGACCAAACTCATCTTTAGCCGCATTTGGAAACTCAATAACTTTTTCAATATCTTTGATGGTAATCAAACCAGAAAGACTGCCTTCTTCATCTACCAACGGAAGTTTTTCAATACGGTGTTCTTGAAGAATGCTTTCAGCCGTTACAAGATCTGTACCCACAGGAGCAGTCACAAGATTTTCACTGGTCATATGGTTTGAAATTGGTTGGTTATAATCTGAAATAAAACGAAGATCTCGGTTTGTCAAAATACCAACCAATTTACGATTTTCAAGTGTTTCAACAACTGGAACACCACTGATGCGGTAACGACCCATAAGCTCATCTGCTTCAGCAATTGTATGTTCAGGTGTCAAGAAGAACGGATCAATAATAACTCCATTTTCAGAACGTTTTACCTTGCGAACCTCGTCTGCTTGTTGAGCAATTGACATGTTTTTATGGATAACTCCGAGACCACCTGCACGAGCAATAGCAATGGCCATTTGACTCTCTGTAACTGTGTCCATGGCAGCGGTAATAATTGGGATATTTAAAGTCAAATTATCTGCCAATTTAGTTGTTAAATCTGCATCGTTAGGCAACACATGACTTTCAGCTGGAATAAGCAATACATCATCAAAGGTAAAACCTTTTTTCAAAAATTTAGTGTCCCAATTAGACATTCGAAGTTTCCTCTTTTCTTTCTTTTTGAGCTTGACTCTTTTTATATTGTATCTATCATACCATTCTATAAAAATTTGTCAAATGTTACAGGGGTAAATAAAAAACTATCTTTTCTTCGAGATAGAAATGATAGTTTCTTGTAAAATAAACTTAGTTAAAGTAATGAAGTCCCATTGCTCCTTTAACCTCAGATAGGGTCTGACCTGCAACTTCACGTGCTCTTTCACTACCTTTTTGAAGCATATTATAAACTTCTCCCATATCCTTAGCAAATTCGATACGGCGCTCTCGAATAGGACCCAGTTCACGTTCTAATATTTCAAGTAGATAACGCTTGGTCTTCACATCACCAAGACCACCTCGTTGATAATGTTCTTTCATGTCAGCAATTTCTTGAGCATCTTCTGGACGACCAAAAACATCTAGATAATGGAAAACCATATTTCCTTCAATTTTACCTGGATCCTCAACGCGGATATGATCTGGATCTGTATACATACTCATCACTTTTTTACGCAAAGTATCCGCATCATCAGCTAAATAAATACCATTATTGAGTGATTTAGACATTTTAGCATTTCCATCTAAACCAGGCAAACGCCCTGCTCTCTCATTTTCTGGATAAATACCTTCCGGCTCTACCAATACATCACAGTTATATGCATTGTTAAAAGAACGAACAATTTCACGAGTTTGCTCAATCATTGGTTTCTGATCTGTCCCAACAGGAACATAATTAGCCTTAAAAGCTGTGATGTCAGCTGCTTGAGCTATTGGATAGACCAAGAATCCTGTCGGAATGCTTTCTCCAAATCCTTTTTGAGCAATTTCTGTCTTGACAGTGGGATTTCGTTCCAAACGTGCTAATGACACCAGATTCATATAATACATAGACAACTCAGCTAATTCTGGAATTTGGCTTTGAATAAAGATAGTTGATTTACTTGGATCCAATCCAACTGCAAGATAATCCAAAGCAACATTTCCGATAGACTCTACAATGGTTTGAGGGTCTTTAGCATGATCTGTCAAAGCTTGTTGGTCAGCCAAGAACACAAACATATCATACTTATCCTCTTCCTGTAATAAAACTCGATTTTTGAGACTTCCAACATAATGTCCAATATGCAATTTTCCTGTTGGACGGTCTCCTGTTAAAATAATGGGTTTAATCATTTTATTCTCCTTCGATATGGTCTCTTCAATTATAGCATTTTTTTAATGAAATAACCGTAATTTATCAAAATAAATCAGCCTTGCTATCTACGGATTTGTGTAAAGGATACTGTAAATCTTATTTACACAAAATTGACAAATAAAAATTTGAATATTTCTGTATTTTCTAGTAGAATAAATATATTACACATATAGGAGAAAAACATTGCTTACAGTATCTGATGTTTCACTACGTTTTAGTGATCGCAAACTTTTTGATGATGTCAATATCAAATTTACAGAAGGAAATACTTATGGATTAATCGGTGCTAACGGTGCTGGGAAGTCTACATTCTTAAAAATTTTAGCCGGAGATATCGAACCTACTACTGGTCACATCTCTCTTGGTCCAGATGAACGTCTCTCTGTTCTTCGTCAAAATCACTTTGACTATGAAGATGAACGTGCCATTGATGTCGTTATCATGGGAAATGAAAAACTTTATAGCATTATGAAAGAGAAAGATGCTATCTACATGAAGGAAGATTTCTCAGATGAGGATGGAGTACGTGCTGCCGAACTCGAGGGAGAATTTGCCGAGCTTGGGGGCTGGGAAGCAGAAAGTGAAGCCTCTCAACTACTTCAAAACCTAAACATTCCAGAAGAATTGCACTATCAAAACATGAGCGAATTGGCCAACGGTGAAAAAGTAAAAGTTCTCCTTGCCAAAGCACTTTTTGGTAAACCAGATGTTCTTCTCTTGGACGAGCCTACCAACGGTTTGGATATCCAATCGATTACTTGGTTAGAAGACTTCTTGATTGACTTTGATAACACCGTTATCGTAGTATCCCACGACCGTCACTTCTTAAACAAAGTATGTACTCACATGGCCGACCTTGACTTTGGAAAAATCAAACTATATGTCGGAAACTATGACTTCTGGAAGGAATCTTCTGAGCTCGCTGCTAAATTGCTAGCAGACCGTAATGCTAAAGCAGAAGAAAAAATTAAACAATTGCAAGAATTCGTTGCCCGTTTCTCTGCCAATGCTTCTAAATCAAGACAAGCAACATCACGTAAGAAAATGCTTGATAAAATTGAACTTGAAGAAATTGTGCCATCTAGTCGTAAATATCCATTTATCAACTTTAAAGCGGAACGTGAAATCGGTAATGATCTCTTGACAGTAGAAAATCTAACTGTAAAGATTGATGGCGAAACTATCTTAGATAATATTAGTTTCATCTTGCGTCCAGGTGATAAGACAGCGCTTATTGGACAAAATGACATCCAAACGACTGCATTAATTCGTGCAATCATGGGGGACATTGACTATGAAGGAACTATCAAGTGGGGAGTAACTACTAGCCGTTCTTACTTGCCAAAAGATAACTCGGCAGATTTTGCAGGAGGAGAGTCAATCCTTGACTGGTTGCGTCAATTCGCAAGTAAAGAAGAAGATGACAATACTTTCCTACGTGGATTCCTCGGCCGTATGCTCTTCTCTGGAGATGAAGTTAACAAACCTGTAAATGTCTTGTCAGGGGGAGAAAAAGTTCGTGTCATGCTTTCAAAACTCATGCTCTTAAAATCAAATGTCCTTGTACTTGATGATCCAACCAATCACTTGGACTTGGAATCTATCTCAAGCTTGAATGATGGATTGAAAAACTTTAAAGAATCAATCATCTTTGCCAGCCATGACCACGAGTTTATTCAAACTCTAGCCAACCATATCATTGTCTTGTCTAAAAATGGCGTTATTGACCGTATCGATGAAACCTATGATGAATTCCTAGAGAATGCAGAAGTACAAGCAAAAGTTAAAGAACTTTGGAAAGACTAAATAAAACTTCAAAACTCAGTTGGGTTAACCAGCTGAGTTTTCTAACATTTTATGAGGTAACATGAAATTATTTTTTAAAACATATTGGACCTATTTTGTTTCTTCCATCATTCCCATAATTATTATTATAGGAGTATATCTATCTCAAGGTATCTACTGGAATAGCGATACATCTCCACTATTAGGAGATGGGTTTCATCAATACGTTATTTTTGATATAGCTCTAAGAAATATCCTACACGGAAATGGTAGTTTGTTCTACACCTTTACAAGTGGCCTCGGATTGAATTTCTATGCCCTATCTAGTTATTACTTGGGTAGTTTCCTTTCACCACTAGTTTACTTTTTTGATCTAACTAATATGCCAGATGCTGTCTATCTGACAACTCTCTTAAAATTTGGATTGATTGGACTGTCAACTTACTTTAGTTTAAATAAATTATTTCAATCGATTCCTAATCCTTTAAAACTAGCTTTATCTACTTCCTATGCTCTGATGAGTTTCACTGTCAGTCAATTAGAGATAAAAACCTGGCTAGATGTTTTTATCTTGATTCCTTTAATTATAACTGGTTTACAGCTACTCATCACTGAAAAGAAATTCCTATTGTACTTTACAAGTCTGTCAATCTTATTTATCCAAAACTATTATTTTGGCTATATGACAGCATTATTTCTTATTTTCTGGTATCTCTGTCAAATTTCTTGGGACTTTAAAACCCGAAAATCATCTTTTCTTGATTTCATAATCACCTCCGTTTTAGCTGGTATGGCTAGTTTGATTCTGACTCTTCCTACTCTGTTTGATTTACAGACACATGGGGAAAAATTGACTGAAGTTACAAAGTTTCAAACTGAAAGTAGCTGGTATTTTGATCTTTTTGCTAAGCAATTCATCGGTTCCTTTGATACAACAAAGTATGGGGCCATCCCAATGATTTTTGTTGGACTACTTCCCTTTATTTTGACCATTTTATTTTTTACGCTGAAATCTATTAAGTTTCACGTGAAACTTATCTATGCAATCTTCTTTACATTTCTAATTGCAAGCTTTTATATTGAAGTTCTTGATTTATTTTGGCAAGGCATGCATACTCCAAACATGTTTTTACATCGCTATGCTTGGATTCTCTCTACCTTGTTAATTTACACAGCAGCGGAAGTCTTAAATCGTCTAAAAGAAATTAAAATCTGGAATTTTTTAGTTTCGCTTTTTCTTATAGTAACAGGATTTTTAGCTACCATCTATCTAAAATCGCATTATTCTTTTTTAACAGATTTGAATATTCTGCTTACTCTTGAATTTTTGGTTGTCTATTCGCTTTTACTCCTTGCAGTTATCAAAAAGTTTATCTCTGTAAATCTATTTGCCATTCTAATCTCTTTATTTATAATGGTTGAAATGAGTTTAAATGCTTCATCTCAAATGGACGGAATTGCTAAAGAATGGGGTTTTGCTTCTCGAAGTTCATATAATCGAGATATCCCAGCTATGGAATCTTTCTCAACAGATATTGGAAATCAATTTACTCGTACTGAAAAACTACAAACTCAGACAGGAAATGACAGTATGAAATTCAACTACAATGGAATCTCTCAATTTTCATCTGTTCGAAATCGTTCAGCAAGCTCTACTTTGGATAAACTCGGGTTTAAATCCTCTGGGACTAATCTCAATCTCCGCTATGCAAATAATAGTATTTTGGCTGATAGTTTATTTGGTATCCAGTACAATATCTCAGACAGTCCTATTGATAAGTATGGTTTTAAAGATATCTATCAAAAAGATAATCTTACCCTATATGAAAATCAATACTCTCTTCCGATTGCATTTGCTAGTCAATCTGTTTACAATGATGTCAAGTTCAATGAACATACCTTGGATAATCAGGCCTCATTTTTAAATCAACTTGCTAACGTCAATTTTGATTATTTTTCTCCAATCCCTTATGACAAAACAGAAAATACTGATGATTTGATTAGTGTTACAAGTTCTTCAAATGAGGATGCAGCAATCCAGTATCAAATTGAAGTACCAGAAAACAGCCAAGTTTATCTTTCTTTCACAAATCTTCACTTTTCTAATGATAAACAAAAGAAAGTTGACATCCTTGTAAATGGTGAAAAAAAGACTTTTACAACTGATAATATCTTCTCCTTCTTTAATCTAGGCTATACAAAAGAGAAAAAAACTTTCAATATCAATGTTAGTTTCCCTGGAAATTCACAAGTATCATTTGAATCTCCTAACTTCTATCGTTTAGATACCCAAACTTTAACTGAGGCAATTCAAAAAATTAAAGAACAGCCTGTAACAGTATCAACTTCTAAAAACAAGGTTTTTGCTACATATGATGTCCAACAAGATACATCTATTTTCTTCACCATTCCTTATGACAAAGGTTGGTCTGCCTACCAAGATGATAAGAAAATAGAAATTAAACAAGCTCAAACTGGATTTATGAAAGTTGATGTTCCCAAGGGAAAAGGAACTATTACACTTTCCTTTATTCCCAATGGTTTTATTACTGGATCAATCTGTTCCTTTACTTCACTTTTACTATTTGGAATTTATAATCACAAACGAAAGTCATCTAAGACATAAAAAAATCGACCAATTAATCGGTCGATTTTTTTAATCTTCTTCCATTTTCTTAGGTTGATAGGCTAGCATACCTAAACCAATAAATAGGGCTAATATCACGACAAGGTAAACGACTTGATGATGAATATTTCCTGTCATAGAGATTGTTTGTCGTAATCCCGAAACTGAATAACTCATTGGTAACCAGGGATTAATAGCTCTAAAGAAATCATTTGTCAAAGCAAGCGGGTAAGTACCTGCACTTGATGCTAACTGTAATAAAAGCAAAATAAGAGAAAAGAAAGCTCCTATACGGCTATTCCATGTTGTTAAAGCGGTCACCATGGACATGAATACTAAACTTGTTAGGATAATGAGAATAAATGTTCTCATCTCATGATTAGCCGTTAGACCAATAAGATGAACTCCTCCATATACCAAAATTCCTGCCAAAACAGCTATAATACCATTTATTTCTGCTCGAGATTTCAACCAAGCCCAACGACTCTCTGGATGACGTCCTGAAGGCAACTTCGCAAAGATCATATTCGTTGATATTGCTGCAACAAAGAGAGCAACTGATATCATATAAGGAGCCATTGCAATTCCATTTACAGGAACTTGATCATTGTCTGTTTTTGAAAGATTGAGTGGATTTGACAAAATCTCTGCATTTTTAGATTCCGTTGATGCTGATTTAAGTTGATCTCTAGCATTACTTAATCCTTGTCCCAAAGAAGCAACTCCTATCTGTAAACCTTCCAATCCAGAAGTTAACTTTGTTCCACCTTCTGCAAGTTTACCAGATCCATCTGCCAATTTATTAGCTCCATTCTCTAATTGAGAAGCACCTGAAAGTAACTGACTGGATTTGTCTGCTAATTGACCAGATCCTGATTGTAATTTATCAACTCCTGCCATTAATTCTTGACTCTTTTGATTCAATTGGTTAGAGCCAGTTGATAATTTTTCAATACCAGACACTAATTCTGGAGTTTTTTCAACTAATTGACCAACTCCTGCTGTCAAGTTAGAAGATTTTTGTGTCAAGGTAGTTGAGCCTGAAACTAGTTGATCCAGACTACCTGTCAAGGTGGAATTCTTTTCACTTAGTTGACTTGCGCCTTGAGAAACTTTATCAACACCTGCAGTATATGCATTTACACCTGATGCAATCGACTGACTGGCAGGAACTAATTTACTCGTCACTGCTCCCTGTATTTCTGTTAATCCACTTGACAATCCTGTCAAAGAAGTAGAAGCAAGCGGTAATACTTGATTAGCTTGATTTTTTAATGTCGAAAGATTTGAAGATTGATTTTGTAAGTTTTCTAAACTTCCTTGTAAACCTTGAACTAAAGCTACAATTGACTGTGCTGATTGAATACTATCAGTCGAATTTTGAGATACAGAAGCACTTATCTCAGCTTGTTGCTCACTTGTCAAAGATTGATAAGCTGCTGTCGATTGAATATTAGCTAATGTAGTCGCTTTATCAGACTGAGCACTTGCTAACATTTGATTAGAAAGAGATACTATACTTGATAAAACAGAATCTAATTGTTTTGTATCTCCAACATCAATATTTTGAATAGCTTGATTTAACTGATTTAGACCAGAAGATAATTGATTAATTTGATCTTTTTGCTCAGACGAAGCATCTAACTTGCTAGAAAGTTGTTGAATTCCTTCACTTAATTGCTCCACCCCCATTCGAAGTGTAGCTGATTGATTAGATAACTGATTAGCACCTGTTGCAAGACTTCCCACTCCATTGGTGTAGGCACTAACACCAGATGAAAATTGATTAAGACCAGCATTGAGCTGAGAAACACCGCCAGTATAGGACTCTACACCAGTATATAGTTGATTGATTCCTCCTACTAATTCAGGACTTTTAGAAGATAATTGACCTAATCCGCTATCTAATTGACTCACTGCACCAGTATATGTAACTAAACCACTATTAAAATTTCCTAATCCAAGATGAAGTTGTTCAACACCAGAGACATAAGAGGATAATCCTTTAGTAAACTGCTCCGTTCCATTTGAAAATGTTAAACTTGAATCTGCTAAAGAGTGTAGGTTAGTAGTTAATGTTTGACTTCCTGCCACTAACTGATTCGCTCCATCAGTTAGTTTTTCACTACCAGACGCTGCTTGACTCATACCATCCTTTAAATCGACCATCTTGTTAAAGAAAGCTTTAGTATAAGTCTCGGTTACATTGGTAGAAACACTCTGCTTTAATTGTGTCATAGCAGAATCACTCATCTTACTTGCAATAAAGCTATGACCACTTGAAGTCTGATAATCGATCTGCATTTGTTCTGGGTGATCCGTTAAAATAGAAGATGCTTTTTCAGATAGATCACTTGGCAAAGTGACTACCATAAAATAATCACCGTTTTCTAGACCCTTCTTACCTTCTTCTTCATCTACAAAATGAAAATCCAATGATTTATTTTGCTCTAAATTAGACACCATATCTTTTCCTATAGACATGCTATTACCATTATAAGAGGCCTCTTTATCATTATTGACAACTGCCACAGGTAAGTCAGACACTTGACCATATGGATCCCACATTGAGGATAAAAATATGATATTATACAGAGCGGGAATAAGAGAAATCCCTATCATGACAATAATAAAGGTTGGTTTTTTAAAAATTGCTTTCCATTCTTTAAACATAGTTTCTCCTTTTTTAAACATATTGTCTAAAATTTTGATATAATAGATTATACAATAAAAAATCTAAATTACAAGATAAAAATCCATTTTTAGACATATAGTCTAATTTGTTTATAAGGAGGAAATATGCAAGAAAGTAACAAACGCTTAAAAACAAAGCGAACTATTGAAAATGCTATGGTACAATTACTGATGGAACAGCCATTTGATCAAATTTCTACTGTCAAGTTAGCAGAAAAAGCCGGAATTAGTCGTTCCAGCTTCTATACTCACTATAAGGATAAGTATGATATGATTGAGCACTATCAAAGCAAACTATTTCATACATTTGAATATATTTTTCAAAAACATGCTCATCACAAAAGAGACGCTATTCTAGAAGTATTTGAATATCTAGAGTCAGAACCACTTCTAGCTGCCCTTCTTTCTGAAAATGGGACCAAAGAAATCCAAAATTTCTTACGAAATAAACTTCATATCATGCTCAGTACAGATTTACAAAAGCGATTTATGCAACTGAATCTCAATACCACTGAATTAGAATACAGTAGCATCTATCTAACTCACGCACTTTTTGGTGTCTGCCAAACTTGGATTGCACATGGAAAAAAAGAAAGTCCTCAAGAAATAACAGACTTCCTTATGAAAATGCTTGGTGATACAAATTGATACAAAAAGAGGAACACAGTTGTGTTCCCTTTTATCTATACTCCGCCAGTAGGACTCGAACCTACGACATCATGATTAACAGTCATGCGCTACTACCAACTGAGCTATGGCGGATAAAATAGTCCGTACGGGATTCGAACCCGTGTTACCGCCGTGAAAAGGCGGTGTCTTAACCCCTTGACCAACGGACCTTCTATCTGTAGCAGATATAACCATTATATCAATTTCTTGCTAATTGTCAATTACTTTTGAGATTTTTTCTCTAGAATATCTTTTAATTTTCTAATTTTTAATCTTGAAATAGGACAACGATGGTCTTCATAGAAAACAATTTCTAGATTTTTTCGATCAATTTCTCTGATATTGCCTATATTTACCAAAAATGACTTATGAGGAGAATAAAATCTCTGAGTATGTTTGTCCTTTTCCTGAATATCTGTCATGGTACCGTAAAACTCTTTGGCAAAATTCTTACCAATAATGCGTAATTTATGAGAGACACCTGTCGTTTCAATATACAAAATATCATGGTAAGGAATTTTTAAATCATTTCCCTTGTAATTGTAGTCAAAATAATCTACAACATCTTCATTTTCAAGTAACATACTCTTCGTGTAGAAGATATTTTGCTCAATTCTCTTCTTAAACAACTCATCATTGATATCCTTATCAACAAAATCTAAGGCTGATACCTGGTATTTATAGGTTAGAGTCGCAAACTCTGATCGACTGGTGATAAAGACGATAATAGCGTAAGGATTGTGATGACGAATAAACTGAGCAACTTCAAACCCTTTTTTCTCAATTCCATGAATATCAATATCTAGAAAATAAAGCTGGTTTACTTCATCATTTTCGATATATTCCTTAAACTCACGAACTTTTCCCGTTGTCTTGTATGATATTGGAATATTCGATTCTTTCGAAATTTCATCCAATATTCTCTCTAGTCTCACTTGATGTTCAATAACATCTTCTAAAATTAAAACTTTCATTCAAATTCCCTCTTAAATCTAATGATTTGTCTAAATGTACTGCCTTCCATCTCTGTTTCTAAAATAATATTGTTGTACTTATCCAGTAGTTCTTTCACATTATTTAATCCGACTCCACGATTTCTTCCCTTAGTAGAGAATCCTAAAGCAAATAGATCTCCTGAAGGAGTCATCGTCATTTTACATGAATTCTGAATCACAATCACTGTTTCAGTTTCCATCTTAATAACTGCTACTTCCATCTGCTTTTTATAACTATCAGCCGATCCTTCGACAGCATTGTTCAATAAAACACTCATAATACGAACTAAATCCAGCAGGTCTATTGGAAGCTTGGTAATCGTATCTTTTACTTCCAGTGTAAACTCTACACCATTATTTCGAGCATATACAATTGACTGAGCAACCAAACTTCGTAAAGCTGAATCTTCTATGTTGTTCAAGTCAAAGTAAGTATACTTATCTGAACGCAGTTTGTGATTTGCTTTGACCAAAACTTCATTGTAAACTCTGTCAATTTCCTGTAAATCACCACTGTCAATTGCCATCTGCATGCTGACAAGCATCCCAGCATAGTCATGTCTAAAACCACGGATTTCATTATACAGTCCAACAATTTCATCTGTATAATTCTGTAAATGTTTTTGTTCAAATTTCTTCTGCTTCAAAGCAATCTCTTTCTCAATTTGATCTTTATGCGAATTCATTGCAAGAAAAGTCAAAATAAGAGAGATGAATATAATAGATGATAAAATGCTTCCAAAACTATTCAAATGTTTAATCGTACTTACCATATCTGAAACGAAAGATGCAACATGTAGCAGTAGTAAAGCAAAAAATACTTTTTTCAAGAAAGGATAAAGGTAATCCTTATCAAAATAGTTTAGTTCCAAATGGAAATAATGAATGATTTTTAAGACAACAAAATAGGTCAACGTTGAGATTGCTAAAAAGAATAGACTTTTATATTGTAATACAATGTTATCACCTACTATCGAAGAGAAGGTTACAGATATAAACGTATGGGTACTATGATATAACAAAGATAATAATAAACTGATAAAAAGTCCCTGGTATTTTCCGTACTTCTTTAATTTTATTAAATAAGCATACATAACTAAAGGAAATAAAAATTTAGACAAAGCAAAACTATATCTATACACCATACTAATAGCTTCTTCAAGTATAAAAACTGATATACAGGTGTAGGATAAAAAAATAATTTGCTCTTTTCTAGTTACTTTACAAATCCATTCATAACTTTTGCTAATAATGAAAAAATAAAAAATAGCTATCCCTAATCCAAATAAATCCATTACTTATTACCTTTATTTCTTTTTTCTTGGAAAAATAAGATTTCGAATTGACTCTGAAATTCTCATATCTCCACCCTGAATTTCTTGCATTTCTACCTCTGTTAACTCTACAAACTGTTCCAATTTAACTGTGTTTTTCATAATAAAATCTCCTCAATGTTTTTTTCTTGTAAGCTAACTTACAAAAACAATTATACAAAATGGAATTTCATTTTAGATAAAATTCTCTCAACTGTCATTTTTTTCTCCCCAAGTGTACTTTTTTAAGAAAAAAGCCGGGAAAATTCCCAGCTTTGCTACTATATTGATCCCAGCAGGATTCGAACCTGCGACCGTTCGCTTAGAAGGCGAATGCTCTATCCAGCTGAGCTATGAGACCTAATACAGCTATTCTACCAAAAATTCAATTGAAAGTCAATTTTCTATTTATGATAGGGCGAGCCCTGCTGTATTGTAAAAGCTCGATAGATTTGTTCAACAAGGACTAGTCTCATTAACTGATGGGGCAAGGTTAAACGACCAAAACTAACAGAGAGATTGGCTCTCTTTTTTACATCCTGTGCTAATCCCAGACTCCCTCCAATAATAAAAGTAAGAGTAGAAAATCCTTTTATAGAAGCTTCTTCTAACTGCTTACTAAATTCTTCTGAGGAGAAAGTTTTCCCTTCAATGGCTAACACAATCACGAAATCACGGTCACCAACTTTTGATAAAATTCTCTGACCTTCTATTTCTAAAATCTTTTGATTTTCTGATTCACTGGCCTTATCTGGTGTTTTTTCATCTGCTAGCTCTATCATTTCAAGCTTAGCAAATCGAGAAATTCGTTTTGAATACTCTGCAATACCATCTTTTAAATACTTTTCTTTCAGTTTCCCAACTGTTACAACTTTAATTTTCATGACTCTATTCTAACATATTCTCTATTTTTTCACATCTTATTCACAAAATAAAAGGTTAATTTTAGCCGAGAAAACCACAGATTTTTGAAAGTTATCCACAATCTGTGAAAAACTTTTGTTTTTAAGTTATAATTAAGCTAGTCAGTTTATACTTTCAGTAATTTCAAATAAATGGAGGCAAATATGAAACATCTAAAAACATTTTACAAAAAATGGTTTCAATTATTAGTCGTTATCGTCATTAGCTTTATTAGTGGAGCCTTGGGTAGTTTTTCAATAAACCAACTAACTCAAAAAAGTGGTGTAAGTACCTCTAACAACAATAGTACTATTACACAGACTGCTTATAAGAACGAAAATTCAACAACACAGGCTGTTAACAAAGTAAAAGATGCTGTTGTTTCTGTTATTACTTATTCGGCAAACAGACAAAATAGCGTATTTGGCAATGATGATACTGACACAGACTCTCAACAAATCTCTAGTGAAGGATCTGGGGTTATTTATAAAAAGAATGATAAAGAAGCTTACATCGTAACCAATAATCACGTTATAAATGGCGCCAGCAAAGTAGATATTCGTTTGTCAGATGGAACTAAAGTACCTGGAGAAATTGTCGGAGCTGACACTTTCTCTGATATTGCTGTCGTCAAAATCTCTTCAGAAAAAGTGACAACAGTAGCTGAGTTTGGTGATTCTAGCAAGTTAACCGTAGGAGAAACTGCTATTGCCATTGGTAGCCCGTTAGGTTCTGAATATGCAAATACTGTCACTCAAGGTATCGTATCTAGTCTCAATCGAAATGTATCTTTAAAATCTGAAGATGGACAAGCCATTTCTACAAAAGCTATCCAAACTGATACTGCTATTAACCCAGGTAACTCTGGTGGCCCACTAATCAATATTCAAGGACAGGTTATCGGAATTACCTCAAGTAAAATTGCCACAAATGGAGGAACCTCTGTAGAAGGCCTTGGTTTCGCAATCCCTGCAAATGATGCTATCAATATTATTGAACAGTTGGAAAAGAACGGAAAAGTGACGCGTCCAGCTTTGGGCATCCAAATGGTCAATCTCTCAAATATTAATACAAGTGATATTAGAAGACTGAATATTCCAAGCAATGTAACATCTGGTGTAGTTGTTCGTTCTGTGCAAAGTAATATGCCTGCCAATGGTCACCTTGAAAAATACGATGTTATTACAAAAGTAGATGACAAAGAGATTTCTTCATCAACAGACTTACAAAGTGCTCTTTACAATCATTCTATCGGAGACACCATTAAGATAACATACTATCGTAACGGTAAAGAAGAAACTACATCTATTAAACTTGACAAGAGTTCAGGTGATTTAGAATCTTAATTGACATCTATGTAAAGAAAGCTTTACATAAGAGAAAAGATGTGTTAGTGTAGAATCATGGAAAAATTTGAAATGATTTCTATCACAGATATACAAAAAAATCCCTATCAACCTCGAAAAGAATTTGATGGAGAAAAACTACATGAACTAGCACAGTCTATTAAAGAAAATGGGGTCATCCAACCGATTATTGTTCGTCAATCTCCTGTAATTGGTTATGAAATCCTTGCAGGAGAGAGACGCTATCGTGCTTCACTTTTAGCTGGTCTAACATCTATCCCAGCTGTTGTTAAACAACTCTCAGATCAAGAGATGATGGTCCAGTCCATCATTGAAAATTTACAAAGAGAAAATTTAAATCCAATAGAAGAAGCACGCGCCTATGAATCTCTCATAGAGAAGGGATTTACCCATGCTGAAATTGCAGATAAAATGGGCAAGTCTCGTCCATATATCAGCAACTCCATTCGTTTGCTTTCCTTACCAGAACAGATTATCTCAGAAGTAGAAAACGGCAAACTATCACAAGCTCATGCGCGTTCTCTAGTTGGGTTGAATAAGGAACAACAAGACTATTTCTTTCAACGAATCATCGAAGAAGACATTTCTGTAAGGAAGTTAGAAGCTCTTCTGACAGAGAAAAAACAAAAGAAACTTCAAAAAACTAATCATTTCATACAAAATGAAGAAGAACAGTTAAAAAAACTACTCGGATTAGATGTAGAAATCAAACTGTCTAAAAAAGATAGTGGAAAAATCGTTATTTCTTTTTCAAATCAAGAAGAATACAATAGAATTATCAACAGCCTGAAATAAGGCTGTTCTTTTATTTTTTTATCTCACAAGGTTATCCACTATTTTTTTCAATAAAAAGCTTAATAAATCAATAGTTTCTGATTTTATCCCCAACCTGTGGATAAGACTTGATAACATTGTGGATTATTTTTCACAGCTTGTGGAAAATTCTTGCTATCTATGGTAAAATAAGTCTAGTATTAAACTTTTAAATAGTAAAGGAGGAGAAAGGATTGAAAGAAAAACAATTTTGGAATCGTATATTAGAATTTGCACAAGAAAGACTAACTCGATCCATGTATGATTTCTATGCTATTCAAGCTGAACTCATCAAGGTAGAGGAAAATATTGCCACTATATTTTTACCACGATCTGAAATGGAAATGGTCTGGGAAAAACAACTAAAAGATATTATTGTAGTTGCTGGATTTGAAATTTATGATGCTGAGATAACTCCCCACTATATTTTTACCAAACCTCGAGATACGGCTGTCTCACAAGTTGAAGAAGCTCCAAATTCAACTCTTTATGACTACAGTCCAAAGTTAGCATCTATTCCTTATTCGGATACTGGATTAAAAGAAAAGTATACCTTTGATAATTTTATCCAAGGGGATGGAAATGTTTGGGCAGTATCAGCCGCTTTGGCTGTCTCTGAAGATTTGGCCTTGACCTATAATCCTCTTTTTATCTATGGAGGACCTGGGCTTGGGAAGACTCACTTACTCAATGCCATTGGGAATGAGATTTTGAAAAATATTCCTGATGCGCGTGTGAAGTACATCCCTGCTGAAAGCTTTATCAACGACTTTCTTGAACATCTGAGACTTGGTGAAATGGATAAGTTCAAAAAAACCTACCGTAGCCTCGATCTCTTGTTAATTGATGATATCCAATCGCTGAGTGGAAAAAAAGTTGCAACTCAAGAAGAATTTTTCAATACTTTCAATGTTCTTCATAACAATCAAAAACAAATTGTTCTAACCAGTGATCGTAGTCCTAAACACTTAGAGGGCCTTGAAGAAAGGCTTGTCACGCGCTTTAGCTGGGGCTTGACGCAAAACATCACACCACCTGACTTTGAGACACGTATTGCCATTTTACAAAGTAAAACAGAGCATTTAGACTACCATTTCCAAAGTGATACCCTAGAATACCTAGCTGGTCAATTTGATTCAAACGTCCGAGAACTTGAAGGAGCAATCAACGACATCACTTTAATTGCCCGAGTGAAGAAGATTAAGGATATCACTATCGATATCGCTGCAGAGGCTATTAGAGCACGTAAACAAGATGTTAACCAAATGCTCGTCATCCCAATTGATAAAATCCAAAATGAAGTCGGTAATTTTTATGGTGTCAGTGTCAAAGAAATGAAGGGAAGCAGACGCCTTCAAAATATTGTTTTAGCCCGTCAAGTAGCCATGTATTTATCTAGAGAACTAACAGATAATAGTCTTCCAAAAATTGGGAAGGAATTTGGTGGTAAAGACCATACAACAGTCATTCATGCCCATGCCAAAATTAAATCTTTGATTGATGAAGACGATAATTTACGTTTAGAAATTGAATCCATCAAAAAGAAAATCAAATAACTTGTGGATAACTTTTGCTTTTTTATCTTTTTTATCCACATTTTTTAAACAAGCTAAAAAACTTGATATGACTTGTTTAAAGTCTGTTTTCCACAGATTTCACAGACTCTATTATTACTATTATCCTTCTAATACTAAAAATAAATAAAGGAGAATCCATGATTCATTTTTCAATTAATAAAAATTTATTTCTACAAGCATTAAATACTACTAAGAGAGCTATTAGTTCTAAAAATGCTATTCCTATTTTATCAACCGTAAAAATTGATGTGACCAATGAAGGTGTTACTTTAATTGGTTCAAATGGTCAAATTTCAATTGAAAATTTTATTTCTCAAAAAAATGAAGATGCTGGTTTGTTAATTACTTCTTTAGGTTCAATTCTTCTTGAAGCTTCTTTCTTTATTAATGTTGTATCCAGTCTACCTGATGTAACTCTTGATTTTAAAGAAATTGAACAAAATCAAATTGTTTTAACAAGTGGCAAATCAGAAATTACCCTAAAAGGAAAAGATAGCGAACAATATCCACGAATCCAAGAAATTTCAGCAAGTACTCCTTTGGTTCTTGAAACAAAATTACTTAAGAAAATTATCAATGAAACAGCTTTTGCTGCAAGTACACAAGAAAGTCGTCCAATTTTAACAGGTGTTCATTTTGTATTGAGCCAACACAAAGAGTTAAAAACAGTTGCAACAGACTCTCATCGTCTAAGCCAGAAAAAATTAACGCTTGAAAAAAATAGTGATGATTTTGATGTCGTGATTCCTAGCCGTTCTTTACGCGAATTTTCAGCAGTATTTACAGACGATATTGAAACTGTAGAGATTTTCTTTGCTAATAACCAAATCCTCTTTAGAAGCGAAAATATTAGCTTCTATACTCGTTTGTTAGAAGGTAACTATCCTGATACAGATCGTTTGATTCCAACGGACTTTAATACTACTATTACTTTTGATGTTGTAAACTTACGCCAGTCAATGGAACGTGCTCGTCTTTTATCAAGTGCTACTCAAAATGGTACTGTGAAACTTGAAATTAAAGATGGGGTTGTTAGCGCCCATGTTCACTCTCCAGAAGTTGGTAAAGTAAACGAAGAAATCGATACTGATCAAGTGACTGGTGAAGATTTGACTATTAGTTTCAACCCAACTTACTTGATTGATTCTCTTAAAGCTTTAAATAGCGAAAAGGTGACCATTAGCTTTATCTCAGCTGTTCGTCCATTTACTCTTGTGCCAGCAGATACTGACGAGGACTTCATGCAGCTCATTACACCAGTTCGTACAAATTAAGTGAAAGAGGTTGAGCCTAGCTCGCCTCTTTTATGATATAATCAAAAAAGAAAAAGGAGAACAGTATGTATCAAGTTGGAAATTTTGTTGAAATGAAAAAACCACATGCTTGCACCATCAAGTCAACAGGTAAAAAGGCCAATCGTTGGGAAATTACACGTGTAGGAGCAGATATCAAAATTAAATGTAGCAATTGTGACCATGTTGTCATGATGGGGCGCTATGATTTTGATCGAAAAATGAATAAAATTATTGACTGAGAACCCTTAGTTAGAGGGTTAGCAAGTTTTCCCTTTTTGTGTTATAATATTAGGGATTGAAATGAAAACGGAGAATGAGAAAATATGGCTTTAACAGCAGGTATCGTGGGTTTGCCAAACGTTGGTAAATCAACACTATTTAATGCAATTACAAAAGCAGGAGCAGAGGCTGCAAACTACCCATTTGCGACGATTGATCCAAACGTTGGAATGGTTGAGGTTCCTGATGAACGCCTACAAAAACTAACTGAAATGATTACTCCTAAAAAGACAGTTCCAACAACATTTGAATTTACAGATATCGCAGGAATTGTAAAAGGAGCTTCAAAAGGAGAAGGGCTAGGGAATAAATTCTTGGCTAATATCCGTGAAGTAGACGCGATTGTTCACGTAGTTCGTGCTTTTGATGATGAAAATGTGATGCGCGAGCAAGGACGTGAAGACGCCTTTGTAGATCCACTTGCAGATATTGATACTATTAACCTGGAGTTGATTCTTGCTGACTTAGAATCAGTTAATAAGCGTTATGCGCGTGTAGAAAAGATGGCACGTACGCAAAAAGATAAAGAATCAGTAGCTGAGTTTAATGTTCTTCAAAAGATTAAACCAGTCCTAGAAGATGGAAAATCAGCTCGAACTATTGAATTTACAGATGAAGAACAAAAAGTTGTCAAAGGTCTCTTCCTTTTGACGACTAAACCAGTGCTCTATGTTGCCAATGTGGATGAGGATGTTGTTTCAGAACCTGACTCTATCGACTATGTTAAACAAATTCGTGAATTCGCAGCGACAGAAAATGCTGAAGTAGTCGTTATTTCTGCGCGTGCTGAGGAAGAAATTTCTGAGTTAGACGAAGAAGATAAGCAAGAGTTTCTTGAAGCACTTGGTTTGACAGAGTCAGGCGTTGACAAGTTGACTCGTGCAGCTTACCACTTACTTGGATTGGGAACTTACTTCACAGCTGGTGAAAAAGAAGTTCGCGCTTGGACCTTTAAACGTGGTATGAAGGCTCCTCAAGCAGCTGGTATTATCCACTCAGACTTTGAAAAAGGATTTATTCGTGCAGTAACTATGTCATATGAGGATCTAGTGAAATACGGATCTGAAAAGGCTGTAAAAGAAGCTGGACGCTTGCGTGAAGAAGGAAAAGAATATATTGTTCAAGATGGCGATATTATGGAATTCCGCTTTAATGTCTAAAAAAAATTAATGAATAGTGTCAATTAGGTTGGAAAAAAATTCCAACCCTTTTGGCTTTTGAAAGGAAAAATAAATGACCAAATTACTTGTAGGATTAGGAAATCCAGGGGATAAATATTTTGAAACAAAACACAATGTTGGTTTTATGTTGATTGACCAACTAGCGAAGAAACAGAATGTCACTTTTACACATGATAAAATATTTCAAGCTGACCTAGCATCCTTTTTCCTAAATGGAGAAAAAATTTATCTTGTCAAACCAACGACATTTATGAATGAAAGTGGAAAAGCGGTTCATGCTTTATTAACTTATTATGGTTTGGATATTGAAGATTTACTCATCATTTACGATGACCTTGACATGGAAGTTGGAAAGATTCGCTTAAGAGCAAAGGGATCCGCAGGTGGTCATAATGGTATCAAGTCTATTATTCAACATATTGGAACCCAGACATTTAATCGTGTTAAGATTGGAATCGGAAGACCTAAAAATGGAATGTCAGTTGTTAACCATGTTTTGAGTAAGTTTGGCAAGGATGATTATATTGGTATTTTACAGTCTATTGACAAAGTTGACGATTCTGTAAACTACTATTTACAAGAGAAAAACTTTGAAAAAACGATGCAGAGGTATAACGGATAAATGGTGGCCTTATTAGATTTATTCTCAGAAAATGATCAGATAAAAAAATGGCATCAAAAACTGACAGATAAGAAAAGACAATTAATGTTAGGATTGTCAACTTCTACAAAAGCTTTAGCAATTGCTAGTAGTTTGAGACAGGAAGATAAGATTGTGTTATTGACGTCAACTTATGGAGAAGCAGAAGGACTTGTTAGTGATCTTATATCTGTCTTGGGTGAGGAACTTATCTATCCATTTTTGGTAGATGACTCCCCTATGGTCGAGTTTTTGATGTCTTCACAAGAAAAAATCATTTCACGGGTTGAAGCCTTGCGTTTTTTGACTGATTCATCTAAGAAAGGGATTTTAGTTTGTAATATCGCAGCAAGTCGATTGATTTTACCGTCTCCCAATATATTTAAAGATAGTATTGTAAAAATAACAGTTGGTGAAGAATATGACCAACACGCACTTATCCATCAGTTAAAAGAGATAGGCTATCGAAAAGTTACACAAGTACAAACTCAGGGAGAGTTTAGTATACGAGGAGATATTTTAGATATTTTTGAAATATCCCAGTTAGAACCTTGCCGAATTGAGTTTTTTGGTGATGAAATTGATGGTATTAGGTTATTTGAAGTCGAAACACAATTATCGAAAGAAAATCAGACAGAACTCACTATCTTTCCAGCTAGTGATATGCTTTTGAGAGAAAAGGATTATCAACGAGGACAGTCAGCTTTAGAAAAACAAATTTCAAAAACGTTATCACCGATTTTGAAATCCTATCTAGAAGAAATTCTTTCAAGTTTTCACCAAAAACAAATACATTCAGATTCACGGAAGTTTTTATCTTTGTGCTATGAAAAGACATGGACTGTCTTTGACTATATTGAAAAAGATACCCCAGTATTCTTTGATGATTATCAGAAATTGATGAATCAGTATGAAGTCTTTGAAAGGGAGTTAGCACAATACTTTACAGAAGAATTACAGAACAGTAAAGCATTTTCTGAGATGCAGTATTTTGCAGATACAGAGCAAATCTATAAAAAGCAGAGTCCGGTTACCTTTTTCTCTAATCTGCAAAAGGGGTTAGGCAATCTCAAGTTTGACCAAATTTATCAATTTAATCAATATCCTATGCAGGAGTTTTTCAATCAATTTTCTTTTCTAAAAGAAGAAATTGAGCGATACAAAAAAATGGATTATACTATTATCCTGCAGTCTAGCAATTCAATGGGAAGTAAAACATTGGAGGATGTTTTAGAGGAATACCAGATTAAATTGGATTCTAGAGATAAGTCAAGTGTTTGTAAAGAATCTGTAAACTTAATTGAGGGTAATCTCAGACATGGTTTTCATTTTGTAGATGAAAAGGTTTTATTGATAACTGAACATGAGATTTTTCAAAAGAAATTGAAACGTCGTTTTCGAAGACAACATGTTTCAAACGCAGAGAGATTAAAAGATTACAATGAACTTGAAAAAGGAGATTACGTTGTTCACCATATCCATGGAATTGGTCAATATCTAGGGATTGAAACAATTGAAATCAAAGGGATTCACCGTGATTATGTCAGTGTTCAATACCAAAACGGGGATCAAATCTCTATCCCAGTGGAACAGATTCATCTACTTTCCAAATACGTTTCAAGTGACGGTAAAGCTCCTAAACTCAATAAATTAAATGACGGTCATTTCAAAAAAGCCAAGCAAAAAGTTAAGAACCAGGTAGAGGATATAGCTGACGATTTAATCAAACTTTATTCTGAGCGCAGCCAGTTGAAGGGTTTTGCTTTCTCAGCTGATGATGAGGATCAACATGCTTTTGATGATGCCTTCCCTTATGTTGAAACGGATGATCAACTTCGTAGTGTTGAGGAAATCAAGAGAGATATGCAGGCTTCTCAACCAATGGATCGACTTTTAGTTGGGGATGTTGGTTTTGGAAAGACTGAAGTTGCTATGCGTGCAGCCTTTAAGGCAGTCAATGATCACAAACAGGTTGTCGTTCTAGTTCCGACGACGGTTTTAGCGCAACAGCACTATACGAATTTTAAGGAACGATTCCAAAATTTTGCAGTTAATATTGATGTGTTGAGTCGCTTTAGAAGTAAAAAAGAGCAGACTGAAACACTTGAAAAATTGAAAAAGGGTCAAGTTGATATTCTGATTGGAACACATCGTGTTTTGTCAAAAGATGTTGTGTTTGCTGATTTGGGCTTAATGATTATTGATGAGGAGCAGCGATTTGGTGTCAAGCATAAGGAAACCTTGAAAGAACTGAAAAAACAAGTAGATGTTCTGACCTTGACAGCAACGCCAATTCCTCGTACCCTTCACATGTCTATGCTGGGAATCAGAGATTTGTCTGTTATTGAAACTCCGCCGACTAATCGTTATCCTGTTCAGACCTATGTTTTGGAAAAGAATGATAGTGTGATTCGTGATGCTGTCTTACGTGAAATGGACCGTGGAGGTCAAGTTTACTATCTTTACAATAAAGTTGACACAATTGATCAGAAGGTTTCAGAATTACAGGAGTTGATTCCAGAGGCTTCAATTGGGTATGTTCATGGGCAAATGAGTGAGATTCAGTTAGAAAATACTCTACTAGATTTCATTGAAGGTCAGTATGATATCTTGGTGACAACTACCATTATTGAGACAGGGGTGGACATTCCAAATGCCAATACTTTATTTATTGAAAATGCGGACCATATGGGCTTGTCAACCTTGTATCAGTTAAGAGGAAGAGTTGGTCGTAGTAATCGTATTGCTTATGCTTATCTCATGTATCGTCCGGAAAAATCAATCAGTGAAGTATCTGAAAAGAGATTAGAAGCAATCAAAGGATTTACAGAATTGGGCTCCGGATTTAAGATTGCAATGCGAGATCTTTCGATTCGCGGAGCAGGAAATCTTTTAGGGAAATCCCAGTCTGGTTTCATTGATTCTGTTGGTTTTGAATTGTATTCGCAATTATTGGAGGAAGCTATTGCTAAACGACATGGTAATGGGAACACAAGAACCAAAGGGAATGCTGAGTTGATTTTACAAATTGATGCCTATCTTCCTGATACCTATATATCTGACCAACGACATAAGATTGAAATTTACAAGAAAATTCGTCAAATTGACAACCGTGCCAACTATGAAGAGTTACAAGAAGAGTTGATGGACCGCTTTGGAGAGTACCCAGACGTGGTAGCCTATCTTTTAGAGATTGGTTTGGTTAAGTCTTATCTTGACAAGGTCTTTGTTCAACGTGTGGAAAGAAAAGATAATAAGATTACAGTACAATTTGAAAAAGTCACTCAGCGATTGTTTTTGGCTCAAGATTATTTTAAATCTTTATCTGCAACGAATTTAAAAGCAGCCATAACTGAGAATAAGGGATTAATGGAAGTTGTATTTGACATCCGAAACAAGAAGGACTATGAAATTTTAGAAGGTCTGCTCATTTTTGGAGAAAGTTTATTAGAGATAAAAGAATCAAAGGAAGCAATTTCCCTTTAACATTTTTCTTCTATAAAAGGGATAAAAATGGTACAATAATAATTTGAGGTAATAAAAATGAGATTAGACAAATATTTAAAAGTATCAAGAATTATCAAGCGTCGTACAGTCGCAAAAGAAGTAGCAGATAAAGGTAGAATCAAGGTAAATGGAATCTTGGCAAAAAGTTCAACGGATTTGAAAGTTAATGACCAAGTTGAAATTCGATTTGGAAATAAGTTGCTACTTGTAAAAGTACTGGAGATGAAAGATAGTACAAAAAAAGAAGATGCAGCAGGCATGTATGAAATTATCAGTGAAACACGGGTAGAAGAAAATGTCTAAAAATATCGTACAATTGAATAATTCTTTTATTCAAAATGAACACCAACGTCGTCGCTATCTGATGAAAGAACGACAAAAACGTAATCGTTTCATGGGTTGGGTTCTTATTTTGATGATTTTATTGTTCATTTTACCAACTTATAATCTTGCTCAAAGTTATCACCAATTACTCCAAAGACGTCAACAGTTATCAGACTTGCAAACTCAGTATCAAACCTTAAGTGAGGAAAAGGAGAAAGAGACAGCTTTTGCTACAAAGTTGAAAGATGAAGATTACGCTGCTAAATACATGCGTGCAAAATATTATTATTCTAAGAATCGGGAAGCTGTTTATACGATTCCTGACTTGCTCCCAAGGTGATAAAATGGAAAATTTATTAGATGTAATAGAGCAATTTTTGAGTCTATCGGATGAAAAACTAGAAGAGTTGGCTGATAAAAATCAACTATTGCGTTTACAAGAAGAAAAGGAAAGGAAGAATGCGTAAATTCTTAATTATTTTGTTGCTACCAAGTTTTTTGACAGTTTCAAAAGTCGTTAGCACAGAAAAAGAAGTCGTCTATACTTCAAAAGAAATTTATTACCTTTCACAATCTGACTTTGGTATTTATTTTAGAGAAAAATTAAGTTCTCCCATGGTTTATGGAGAGGTTCCTGTTTATGCGAATGAAGATTTAGTAGTGGAATCTGGAAAATTGACTCCCCAAACAAGTTTTCAAATAACCGAGTGGCGCTTAAATAAACAAGGGATTCCAGTATTTAAGTTATCTAACCATCAATTTATTGCTGCAGACAAACGATTTTTATATGATCAATCAGAGGTAACTCCAACAATAAAAAAAGTATGGTTAGAATCTGATTTTAAACTGTACAATAGTCCTTATGACTTAAAAGAAGTGAAATCATCCTTATCAGCTTATTCTCAGGTATCAATCGATAAGATCATGTTTGTAGAAGGAAGAGAATTTCTACATATTGATCAGGCTGGATGGGTAGCTAAAGAATCAACTTCTGAAGAAGATAATCGGATGAGTAAAGTCCAAGAAATGTTATCGGAAAAATATCAGAAGGATTCATTTTCTATTTATGTTAAGCAACTGACTACTGGAAAAGAGGCTGGTATCAATCAAGATGAAAAGATGTATGCAGCTAGCATTTTAAAATTACCTTATCTCTACTATACGCAAGAAAAAATAAATGAGGGTCTTTATCAGTTAGACACGACTGTAAAATACGTATCAGCAGTCAATGATTTTCCAGGTTCTTATAAACCAGAGGGAAGTGGTAGTCTCCCTAAAAAAGAGGATAATAAAGAGTATTCTATAAAGGACTTAATCACAAAAGTATCTAAAGAATCGGATAATGTAGCTCATAATCTATTGGGATATTACATTTCAAATCAATCTGATGCTATATTCAAATCCAAGACGTCTGCTATTATGGGAGATAATTGGGATCCAAAAGAAAAATTGATTTCTTCTAAAATGGCTGGGAAAGTCATGGAAGCTATTTATAACCAAAATGGATTTGTATTGGATTCTTTGACTAAAACAGATTTTGATAATGAGAGAATTGCCAAAGGTGTTTCTGTTAAAGTAGCTCATAAAATTGGAGATGCGGATGAATTTAAGCATGATACAGGTGTTGTCTATGCAGATTCTCCATTTATTCTTTCTATTTTCACTAAAAATTCTGATTATGATACGATTTCTAAGATAGCCAAGGATGTTTATGAGGTTCTAAAATGAGGGAACAAGATTTTTTAAATCATTTTCTCAAGAATGGATATTTCAAAAAGCATACTAAGGTGGTGCTAGCTCTTTCTGGTGGATTAGATTCTATGTTTCTATTTAAGGTATTATCTACGTATCAAAAAGAGTTAGAAATTGAATTGATTCTAGCTCATGTTAATCATAAGCAGAGAGTAGAATCAGATTGGGAAGAACAGGAATTAAGGAAGTTGGCTGCTGAAGCAGAGCTTCCTATTTATATCAGCAATTTTTCAGGAGAATTTTCAGAAGCGCGTGCACGAAATTTTCGCTATGATTTTTTTCAAGAGGTCATGAAAAAGACAGGTGCGACAGCCTTGGTCACTGCCCACCATGCTGATGATCAGGTGGAAACGATTTTGATGCGATTGATTCGAGGTACTCGTTTGCGCTATCTATCAGGAATTAAGGAGAAGCAAGTAGTCGGAGAGATAGAAATCATTCGGCCCTTCTTGCATTTTCAGAAAAAAGACTTTCCTTCAATTTTTCACTTTGAAGATACATCAAATAAGGAAAATCATTATTTTCGCAATCGTATTCGAAACGCTTACTTACCAGAATTAGAAAAAGAAAATCCTCGATTTAGAAATGCAATCTTAAGCCTTGGCAATGAAATTTTAGATTATCATTTGGCAATAGCTGAATTATCAAAGAATATTGATGTAGAAAATTTAGAGCAGCTATTGTCTTACTCTGAGTCGACACAAAGAGTTTTACTTCAAACTTATCTGAATCATTTTCCAGATTTGAATCTTACAAAAGCTCAGTTTGAAGAAGTTAGACAAATTTTAAAAACTAAAAGCCAGTATCGTCATCCGCTTAAAAGTGGTTATGAATTAGTAAAAGAGTATCAACAGTTTCGGATTTGTAAAATCAGTCCTCAGTCTGATGAAAAGGAAGATGAACTTGTGTTACACTATCAAAATCAGGTATCTTATCAAGGATATTTATTTTCCTTTGGACTTCCTTTAGAAGGTGAATTAATTCAGCAGGTACCTGTTTCACGCGAAACATCCATACACATTCGTCATCGAAAAACAGGAGATGTTTTGATTCAGAATGGACATAGAAAAAAACTCAGACGTCTATTTATTGATTTGAAAATCCCTATGGAAAATCGAAAATCAGCTCTGATTATTGAGCAATTTGGTGAAATTGTCTCAATTTTGGGAATTGCGACCAGTAATTTGAGTAAAAACACGAAAAATGATATAATGAACACTGTACTTTATATAGAAAAAATAGATAGGTAAAAAAATGTTAGAAAACGATATTAAAAAAATCCTCGTTTCACACGATGAAATTACAGAAGCTGCTAAAAAATTAGGTGCTCAACTCACTAAAGACTATGCAGGAAAAAATCCAATTTTAGTTGGGATTTTAAAAGGATCTATTCCTTTTATGGCTGAATTGGTTAAACATATTGATACACATATTGAAATGGACTTCATGATGGTTTCTAGCTACCATGGTGGAACAGCAAGTAGTGGTGTCATCAATATCAAGCAAGATGTAACTCAAGATATCAAAGGAAGACATGTTTTATTTGTAGAAGATATCATTGATACAGGTCAAACTTTGAAGAGTTTGCGAGATATGTTTAAAGCAAGAGAAGCAGCTTCTGTTAAAATTGCAACCTTGTTGGATAAACCAGAAGGACGTGTTGTAGAAATTGAGGCAGACTATACCTGCTTTACTATCCCAAATGAGTTTGTAGTAGGTTATGGTTTAGACTACAAAGAAAATTATCGTAACCTTCCTTATGTTGGAGTATTGAAAGAAGAAGTATATTCAAATTAGAAAGAACAATTTTTAATGAAAAAACAAAATAATGGTTTAATTAAAAATCCTTTTCTATGGTTATTACTTATTTTTTTCCTAGTTACAGGTTACCAGTATTTTAGTACAGGTAGTGTTGCAGGGAAAAGTGAGCAAATTAATTATACAGAACTGGTAAAAGAAATTACCGATGACAATGTAAAAGAATTGACTTACCAGCCAAATGGTAGTGTTATCGAAGTTTCAGGTGTTTATAAAAATCCTAAAACAAGTAAAGAAGAAACAGGCATTCAGTTCTTTTCTCCTTCTGCTACAACAGTAGAGAAATTTTCAAGCATCATTCTTCCTTCAGATACTACAGTATCAGAATTACAAAAGCTTGCTTCTGACCATAAAGCGGAAGTAACTGTTAAGCATGAAAGTTCAAGTGGTATGTGGATTAATATTCTTGTATCCATTGTGCCATTCGGTATTCTTTTCTTCTTCCTATTTTCTATGATGGGAAATATGGGAGGAAATAATAGCCGTAACCCAATGAGTTTTGGACGTAGTAAGGCTAAAGCTGCAAATAAAGAAGATATTAAAGTAAGATTTTCAGATGTTGCTGGAGCTGAGGAAGAAAAACAAGAACTAGTTGAAGTTGTTGAATTCTTAAAAGATCCAAAACGATTTACAAAACTTGGAGCCCGTATTCCAGCAGGTGTCCTTCTAGAGGGACCTCCGGGAACAGGTAAGACTTTGCTTGCTAAAGCAGTCGCCGGAGAAGCAGGTGTTCCATTCTTTAGTATTTCAGGTTCTGACTTTGTAGAAATGTTTGTCGGGGTTGGAGCTAGTCGTGTTCGTTCTCTTTTTGAAGATGCCAAAAAAGCAGCACCAGCTATCATCTTTATCGATGAAATTGATGCTGTTGGACGTCAACGTGGAGTTGGTCTTGGCGGAGGAAATGACGAACGTGAACAAACCTTGAACCAACTCTTGATTGAGATGGATGGTTTTGAGGGAAATGAAGGAATTATCGTCATCGCTGCGACAAACCGTTCAGATGTACTAGATCCTGCCCTTTTGCGTCCAGGACGTTTTGATAGAAAAGTATTGGTTGGCCGTCCTGATGTTAAAGGTCGTGAAGCAATCTTGAAAGTTCACGCTAAGAACAAGCCTTTAGCAGAAGATGTAGATTTGAAATTAGTGGCCCAACAAACCCCAGGTTTTGTTGGAGCAGATTTAGAGAATGTCTTGAATGAAGCGGCTCTAGTTGCTGCTCGTCGCAATAAATCGATAATTGATGCTTCAGATATTGATGAAGCAGAAGACAGAGTTATTGCTGGTCCTTCTAAGAAAGATAAGACAGTTTCACAAAAAGAACGTGAATTAGTTGCTTACCATGAGGCAGGACATACCATTGTAGGTCTAGTCTTGTCGAATGCCCGTGTTGTCCATAAGGTTACAATTGTACCACGTGGCCGTGCAGGTGGTTATATGATTGCACTTCCTAAGGAAGACCAAATGCTTCTTTCCAAAGAAGATATGAAAGAGCAATTGGCTGGTTTAATGGGTGGCCGTGTAGCTGAAGAAATTATCTTTAATGTCCAAACCACAGGAGCTTCAAACGACTTTGAACAAGCGACACAAATGGCGCGTGCAATGGTTACAGAGTACGGTATGAGTGAAAAACTTGGCCCAGTACAATATGAAGGAAACCATGCTATGTTTGGTGCACAGAGTCCTCAAAAATCAATTTCAGAACAAACAGCTTATGAAATTGATGAAGAGGTTCGTTCATTATTGAATGAAGCACGAAATAAAGCTGCTGAAATTATTCAGTCAAATCGTGAAGCTCACAAGTTGATTGCAGAAGCATTATTGAAATACGAAACATTGGATAGTACACAAATTAAATCTCTTTACGAAACAGGAAAGATGCCTGAAACAGTTGAAGAGGAATCTCATGCATTATCTTATGATGAAGTAAAGTCAAAAATGAATGATGAAAAATAACCCAAAGAGAGGCTTGCCCTCTCTTTTTTGTGCAGTTGAGGCAGTGTAGAGAACAGAATGGGGGAAATGTGCCAAAAG
>CBDFAU010000010.1:0-63394 GCA_965245755.1 Streptococcus mitis
AAAAAGCTTTGGGAACCAAGGCTTTTTTTTCATTAATTTGTTTTTCCATTTTATCCTCCAATTTGATCTCGCACTGACATTTATTTATAACAAAACTATATATCTAGAATAGCATAATCATTAGGTATTATAGGTTTTCAAACCAAATACGAGTCATTCGTTTTTGCCCCACTTTTGCCCCATTTTTAAATCCTGACATTGAAAACACCTAAAAGTATTTCCCTAAAATCAGCTATATTTCAACATTTTTGTTTATTTTCAATATGAAAAGTTCTTACAAATCCATGTAGGGGGCATCTACATACAACAGGAAAAGCCTTGGAATCAAGGTTTTTTTCGTATCTTCTACAAAAAAAGCAAGAGTTTTAGAGGACTATGACTCTAGATGTACATTTTACTTAAATGACTGAAGGTCTTTTCTTAACAAAAACACCCCAAAAATTAGATTTTTTCTGTCTAACTTTTGAGGTACAGTTCAAAACGCGAAATAGCATTTTTTATTTTAGGTTACTAATCTAATCGAATAAACATCATTGCGTTAAGCAAAGAGATGAGAGCGACTGTATTGACATTATTGGAATAGATCAGTCTCTTATTTTCAATAGGAGGAATAATAAAATTAGAAATAATGATATCGTAAGGTGAATCTTTTAGGGACTCAAGTGATAACTCTAATTCAGTCCAAACTTCAAGTTCAAAATTGTTGCTGCAATAATAAGAAAGTGTTTCCGCTACTGATTTTGCATGATACTGATCAAAATTGCTCATGACTAAAACCTTTAATTTAGGTTGATTTTGTAAAAGATTTAGAACTAAGTGTTTGCTATGGGTGATAAAAGTATAGGACAAATGATTGACTTTCATCGAATTACAATCCATACCTAAAACCTCTAGATAATGTTCAATTCCTTCCTTCACCTCTGAAACAAATTTAGGAAAAATATTTTGAAAATTCCTGATTGTATTCCCTTTTTGATCAAATAGAATAAACTCAGTGGACAACTCTTGACGATACAGATGTGCGGTATTATGCAGATGCCAAATCAGATTATCCTTATTCTCAATCTCAATCTGATACTTGACTGAAATCTGATCAATAAAATCACTCAATAGATGGTAAGATTTTTCAACATAGCTATCCTTTTTTATACATTTCATAAAGAGGCTTTCATCTATGAAAAACATTTTTTGAAAGTAAGACACAAATAATTGGCAAACAACTTCTTCATCTAAAGAGATATTGTATTCTAATTCAAAATTCTTAGCAACACCTTCTATTCCTTCTGCCTGCATTAAAAAATCCAAACTTTGGTCGTTAAAAGAATCTTTATCTACTTCCATAAAATGACCAAACTTTATTCGATATAGATTGGTTACTAGGAGCAACTTCAGCATTCTATGAGTTGACAAATTCATTGGAAAGCTTGTTTCCTTATAAACCAATTCTAACAATTGAGATAGGGGTTCTGATGAAAAATTTTTAAATGGCCATTCTAGAAAATAATATTTTTCTGAAAAATATTGTGCAAAAAAGTAACGAATGTCTCTCTCATTTCCAATGATTTGAACAGGAGCCAGACTGATTTCAAATTGAAATTGCTTTTTAATCACTTTATTGATTTGGCTAATAATACGATAGAGCGAAGATAAACTGATATAAAATTCTTTACAAATACTCTCAGCTTGACACCCTTCATTAAAGAAGATAAATTCTAAAATCGAAAAATGAGTTGAATGCTTAAAGAAATGATGGTAAACCATTTCAATATCACTATCATCGGTATTAATAATGCGTATACCATTAGTAGAAGAATGAAAAAGCAAGTCAGGAAAAGCAGATTTAACATTAGATAGATCATCTTTGACTGCACGTTCTGTACAATTTAGTAACTCTGCTAGTTCAGAACGATGAAACCATCGTTTATGTTCAAATAATAATTCTAATAATTCTAATTACCTATGACTTTTTTTAGATAATAAATCTCTCATGAATGTCTTTCTCTCTTTATAAATTATCGGATTTCACCTCTTGCAATTATACCACAAAGAATAGGTATAGCATGCTATAACGACTTTTACTAAGATTCTTTATTTCGTATAATAACAGTACGGAGGCAATATATAAACAATTTTCTCATTTTACCGTCTATTGAGGGCGTAAATACAGAATCAAATTCAAGTCGAAAGATTATATTTTTAATTTTAAAAATTATATAATAACCAAAATAATTGATTTTTTTTATATAAACAAAGTATAAATTTCTAATTATCTTTTTATATTTTCTTAAATGCTCGTAAAGCCTTATTCTATGTGCTTTCGAGTATTTTTACTGTAGGAAGATACTTCACGTTTCTTTGCATATTTCCTCATGTCTTAGCTGTCAGAAGTGGTAAATAAGTAGTAAATTCATTTGTACTACTAAGCAACAAGACGCTCCTGTTGCTTCTCTTTATTCAAGCGTTTCATTTCTGCCATTGCAGAATCGAATGTTGCATGTGCGTAATAGTTCAGCGTCATGGCTATATTAGCATGTCCCATAATGTACTGTAATGCCTTTGGATTCATTCCTGCATTTGCATAGTTGGTACAGAATGTATGTCGCAAACTATGTGGAGTGATGTGTGGCAATTTATCCTCGTTATACTTGTTGTATTTCTTAACAAGACCTTTCATCATACCATTATAGTCACTCGCCACTTTTGGATAGTTCTTTCTATTAAGAAAGAGGAAATCACTATATCCATCAATCTCAACACGCTTATCATTCTTTCGATTCGCTAACACTCGCTTAAATGCTTGATAGGCTTCTTCAACCATAGGAACTTGACGTTCGCCACTTTTGGTCTTTGGTGTTTCAATGTAGTACCCAATTTCAGTATCTCTCAATAGCTGATGGTCTATATTGACAAGACGATTCTCAAAATCTAAATCTGGAAGTGTCAAACCACCAAACTCTGAAATACGAAGACCTGTTTTTAAGAGTATCAGAATTTCATCATAATTTTTGCTGCAGGTTTTATCAGCTTTCGCAAAGGCTAACAGTTTTTCTTCCTGTTCTCCTGTTAGTACGGTCTTAGGGACAGTATCATCATCAAGAACTGCATTCAGTTGAAAGTCAAATGGATTCTTCCGAACACAATCATCTTGTATCGCAATGTAGAATGAAGCCTTTAAAGAACGTTTATAGTTATTGATGGTTTGATAGGCATAACCATTTTCACTCATTCTAATCGCCCATTCTTTAGCGTCTGATGGTTTAATACTATCAATACTTCTTGCACCTAACTTGTCTTTCTTCAAAATATCCATAAGATATTTGCGTCCAGTTTCAGTATTTTTTCTAACCTTTGGTCTTTGAGCGTTCTGTTTTGCGTAAAGCTGGCAGAGTGTCATTTTCTTTCCTACAACATCAATACCATCATGAATGTCTTTCTGTAACTCTGCGATTTTCTCCCTAAGTGAGATACAATCACGCTTTCCTGCTGGTACTCTGTCTGTAGCCACAAGTTTCCACGAGTAAACAAATTGCGGTTCTCCAAATGAATCTGTATATTTGTATAAGTATCTTCCGTCTTTTCGTTGGCTCTCTCCAGTCTTTAAAATTCGACCTTTATTGTCACGTCTTTTTTCTGACATAGCATTTGCTCCTTTCCATTATGGAAAGAGCCCTGATACGACTTAATACTATTTTATCATATACAAGACCCTTTGGCTACGCTAGATTGCGTTCAATGTATCTATAATTTTTTCAAATTGTTTTCGTTTAACCTGAATACGATTGCCATTCATAATCAGCCAGTTTGCATTTTTATTTTCTTCTGCCAAACGACGCAGCTTGTTTTCGCCAATACGAAAATATTTTGACGCTTCTTCAATAGTTAGGGTATAACGCTCCCAAATCGGAATGTCAGTCTGCTTCATAAAATCCTCCTTTCCAAATCACTTATTGGATTTCATAAAAGTTGTTTTACAAGCAATCGAACAGCTCTAGCAAAGCTCACGGGAGTTCCACCCCTGCATGGTTCTCATGTAGCCATACTCATTGCCTGCGACGCTTTTAACGCTCGGACTATTGACTGTATGGGAGTATCATTATCACGATAAGAAAGTCGTCGCTGGCAATCCTGCTAAAGATTGTTTTTCGGAACACTAACTGAAACGCTCGCTATCTTTAGAAGATAGGTCATGGCGGTTAGCTCCGTTGGCTCTTTTCTTATCGAAACGTATTCAATTACTTTTATTCAGTTTTCAAAGAACAATGGCTCGTTAGCCTATCAAAACACATTGAAAGCTCAATATGCTTTGATGGAATAACAAACCTCCCTGTTCGGGAAGCGTGGAATAGTATGGCACGCTTCCACGAAAAGAGAGAGGTTATTACTTAATTTCAAATGACAGAATCTTTGTAATCAGTCTGGTTTCCATTCTTCCACGTAAGACTTCATCAACGACCATACTTTGATTGCCATATTCATCTTTCATAAGTCGTAGGGAACGTTTCGTTATGTACCCTCTGTAATGATGTAGAATCTGGTTAATCGCTTCTGTATCGCCATCTGTTGCCTTTACAATGAGAGGAAAGGGAATCATAGGATATTGTGTTTTCATTCTTCAAATTCCTCCGTAAACTTTTTGATTAAGGCTAGTCCACTGGTTCTATGCCGATAGACAGTAGAACGGTTCAATTTCAACAGGTCTGCAATTTCTGAATCGCTCATGTCCATAAAGTAAAACAGCAGTAGAATTTCACGTTTCTTGTCTGGCAACTCACGTAATGCTTCACTCAATAAATCATTTTCAACACCAACTGATATTCCATTGAGTGTAAAAATCTGAAAGTCAGTTGAATAGTTATCTGTTGTCGCAAACTGGCTAACAAGATAATCGCCAACATCAGAAAAGGACACTTCACGCTTTGCGATCCTTGAAAGATAAAGCAGATAATTCTTTCGCTCGTCTTCCATAGCACGTTTACAGATATAGTCAAACTGATTTTCTATTGTGGTCTGAAAAAAAGATGGTTTCATGTTTCTCACCCCCTTTCTGTCTAGGAAAGGAAGTGAGCCTTGCTCTTTTATCTCCTTTCACTCTTAGTCCCAATGTGAAAGGGGGATTTGTTGCATTACTGATGAATAAACTTTGTAAAAAAGTTCTGAATAACCAAAAAAGCACACAAACAGATTGATTTCTCTGTTTACATGCTTTTATTTTTCTATCTATATGATTTATAAAACCACATTGGTGGACGTACTTATCTATTGCAGATAGACGACTTTTTTTGATAAATACTCAATGTGGGGAACTTGATTGTATGTGATATACTTCATGGCGACTTTGACCTCCAACAAACCGCCATTTGGAAGTAATATACAATATTTTAACAGCGTAAATAGCACTACCATATAACGGTTTTTTTTATTGGCGTTTAGTAGTGCTTTTTATTAAATATAAACCTATAAACCATATAACACGTTTTTCTATACCTGTTTTTAATTCAGTAGGAACAATAAAATGTATAGAGGTGGTCTACTATGCGTAAAAAAGAAGATAAATATGATTTTAGAGCCTTTGGTTTAGCCATTAAAGAAGCTCGATTGAAACGAGGTTTAACTCGTGAACAAGTGGGAGCATTGATTGAAATTGACCCACGGTACTTAACTAATATTGAAAATAAAGGGCAACACCCCAGCATACAAGTTCTTTATGACCTTGTATCGTTACTTCATGTTTCCGTTGATGAATTTTTCTTACCTGGGGTCCCGAGCGCTTAGTGGGAATTTGTATCGATAAGGGGTACAAATTCCCACTAAACCAATGTTTCAAGGCCTATTTATTTTTTATATTCAATTCTCTTAAGTGTTTAGGAATAGATAACAAGTCAAATTTATACTCTCCAAGAAAAGTGATATGCTCCCAATTAATAGGAGATACATGCTTCATATACTTAGTTACTTCGGGATCTATTTTGACGAGATAATTATAAGCTGCTTGTAAGTAGACGGCGTTCCATATACTTATTGCATTTATTAACACATTAAGCGCACTAGCACTTTGAAGTTGTCGGCGAATATCGCGCTCCATAAATTTTCCGCGTCGCCCAAAAAATAGTTCTCTAGCTAAAGCATTAATCGCTTCTGTCTTATTTAGTCCATGAGTGATCCTTCGCCGTAGCTCACTATCTGTAATATAATCTATCATAAAAATGCTCTTTTCAATGCGACCTAGTTCTCTCAGTGCAAGAGCTACTCTATTCTTACGTGCGTATGAGCCTAGCTTTCCTAATAGTAAAGAACTAGATACTTTTCCTGTTTGAATCGAATAGGCGATTCGTTTAATTTCATCATAGTTTTCTTCAATAATTTTTACATTGATTTTTCCGCTTATATCTTCTGATAAGTTAGGGTAGTAGGAAGGTGATTTGATAGAAAATAATTGTGATTTTTTTATATTTCTGATGCGAGGTTCAAAATCAAAGCCTAGTAATGCGGTCATTCCAAACACCTGATCAGAATACCCATTTGTATCAGTAAAATGTTCCTCAATATCTAGATCTGTTTCATGATAAAGTAGGCCATCAAGGGTATGAGTAGCTTCCCTTGTATTAGTTGAAGCAACCTCGATATGATGAGTCGTATGCCTATCATTTATTGATCGAATCATTGTAGCTCCTTTTTCCATACTTTTGTAATGTGGATTAACATCGGATTTTAGAGCTGAGACGCCCACTGGGACGCGCATTCCGTCTGAAGCAGTGGTTTTTCCTTCACCCCAAAAGTCTGCAACAGGAAGCTTTAACTGATAATTAACCAAAACAGATTGAGCACGAGTCAGAGCTTCTTTATAAAAGCGCCATTGTTTGGCATTGGCTAACTGAGAATAAGAAATTCCAGGAGTTGATTGGGCCATTTTTTCAAGACCAATATTCATCCCTAAACCCAGCAAAGCAGCAAAAATAATTTTTCTTTCTTGTTCACTCGGCGGTTTCCCTGTAGAATCATGACTAAATTCTTGTGAAAAGTTGGTCCAACTGTCCACCTCAATTAAAAGATCACTAAGCCTTATCTTAGGAATTATTGAATAAAGTTTTTTTCTATATATTTCTGCTTCGCTAGGTGTAACTTTTTCCAACTTTTTAAGGTTTGCTCTTGAAATTCTCTTATCAACTGTCGAATAAAATTGAAGCTGTAAATCTAAAATTATTTCCCGATCCTTTAAATAGTCCTCAAACGTGTCTGGAATAGTTTCTGAATCAATACAAGCAGATAAATCAACTAAGTAATCATCAATATTTCGATGGATCATACTTCCTTCAACTGAAATATCTCCTGATCGAATATTGTTCTTTAGCTCGGTGAAAGCTACTAACTCATAGTAAGACTGATCTATTTTCCCCTCTTCTGGCCGAACAAGGCTTTTCCATTTTTTACTCACAAAATCAGTAGAAGTATCTGCCGGTATTTTTCTTTTACCACTATTGTGTAAATCAGTTAGTTGAGTTAGGGCCATGAGGACTGGATTTGCTGCCGGAGTTGCTTTGAACGAAAGGGTCCTCAATAACATTGGCGTGTATCTTCGGAGGTAATTAGCTTTATTTCGAACCATTTCTAAATAGCCATGATTTTTATTACCTGTAATTTTTTTAGCTTCTTCTCCATCTTGTACTAAATCTTCCCAAGGCATGATTCGTTCAATTTCGTCAAAAGGATTACTATCATTATCTTTTGCAAAGTGAAGAGCATCAATTAAAGAAGCATAATGTTCCAATTTTTTAGTAGCCAATTTTCCTTTTTCTTTTAACTGTTCTTGTGAATCACGTGTCCCTTTGCGTTTAATACTTGCTAAAATGCGGTCATTAATCTCAATCAGTTGATCGATCAGATATTGATGATGATTGACTAAAAAAGCAATAAGTAAAGAGTATCTTTTTTCAAGCTCAAAACGGGAGAAGTCATATGCATCATAATTTTCCCCTAGTCTAGCTAGCTGAAGAAACCTGTTCCGATTAATATGGGAGACATTAATTGTCCCGAGTCCCATGGAAGCAATCACTTCCACTTTTTTACAAATACTCATAAAGCTTTCTGGATTTGCCTTACCTGGAATGTCTTTTAGCCAAGCGAGTTTAGTTATTTTCGTCTCTTCATAAATTTGAAACAAACTCTCTAGTTTTTCAATTTGTATATCTGTTAATGAACAGAGTAATATTGAAAATAAGTTGTTTTCTGCTTTATCTCGACAGCGGCTTATAATGTCTTCAAGTGTAGCTATAGATGGAAAAATAATTCTTTTTCGAGTTAAGAAATCAATTGTTTTTTTCATTAGATAGATAGAGTCATCATTTTCTAAAGCTAGTTCAATTAAATATTCTATTAACTGTTTTTGTGTATTAGCACTACCGAATCGATGATAGTTGAATACTTCTAAGATCTCGTTGAAGTGATTTGCACGTGTATTTCTATGATCATATGAATTTAAATCAATTGCATCAAGATGGAGCTGTCGACTCACATAAGAAGTTAGTCTGGTTGATTTAATCGGCCAATTACTTAAAGAACACCCAGGATACCGGGCCAAACAAAGTTGTATCGCAAATCCTAGTTTATTGACCTTTCCACGGTGTTGATTAATAACCTCCAGATCATAATCAGAAAAACTAAAATACGCTTTAAAATCCTCTTCTGATAAGTGGTCTACAGAAAGAAGTTGTTCACGCTGTGAAGTAGTTAAAATTCTTTTCATAGCCATATCTTAAGCATTCCTTTTATTGAGGTAACGGTAAAAGGTTGTTTTGCTTAATTTAGAGGCATCAAGAATTTGACGAATAGAATACTCTTTGCTGTCATACATTTTTAAAGCTAAATCAATTGATAGCTTACCTTTACTTGGACGGCCCCCTTTTTTTCCTCGGACTCTGGCTGCCTTAAGACCAGAGTTAGTTCGTTCAATAATAATATCCCGTTCCAGTTCTGCTAAACTAGCCATAACTCGGAAAAAGAATCTTCCCATAGACGTTGAAGTATCTACGTTATCTTGAATAGATATAAAATTGACACTAAGTTCTTCAAATAATTCAGAAAGTTCAATCAAATGTTTAGTTGATCGTGAAATTCGATCTAACTTGTAAATGACAACAGAATCTCCTTCACGTAGTAGGTTGATCATTTCTTCTAATTGCGGTCGGTCTTTTTTCGCACCAGTTACTTTTTCTTGAAATAATTTATCAATTCCATAATGAGTAAGTGCATCAATTTGTAAACTAAGATTTTGATCATCCGTACTCACTCGAGCATAGCCAAAAATCATAAAAAAACCTCCTTAATTTTATAATTTAAATGTACCATAACTCATTAAGTATAACTATATAGGAACTATGAAAAAGGAACGGATTTTGGTACTTGATTTACTTAAAAAACATTTAGAAAAAGCAGGAAAATGAAAAGGTACCATAAACGGTCGTTTATGGTACCATTCAAATTTATCCTTATTGTACAAAATAACAGCGAAATTTTTAAATCTATTCCTTATCGATACAAATTCCCCGTAGGCGCTAGGGACCTCTTTAGCTCCTTGGAAGCTGTCAGTAGTATACCTAATAATTTATCTACATTCCCTTTAGTAACGTGTAACTTTCCAAATTTACAAAAGCGACTCATAGAATTATTTCCTCCCGTTAAATAATAGATAACTATTAAAAATAGACAATACTTGCTCATAAGTAACGGTACTTAAATTGTTTACTTTGGCGTGTTTCATTGCTTGATGAAACTGATTTTTAGTAAACAGTTGACGATATTCTCGATTGACCCATTTTGAAACAAAGTACGTATATAGCTTCCAATATTTATCTGGAACATCTGTGGTATGGCGGGTAAGTTTTATTAAGACACTGTTTACTTTTGGTTTAGGATGAAAGCATTCCGCTGGCAGCTTAAGCAATTGCTGAATCGAGACTTGAGTGTGCAAGAGCAACCCTAGTGTTCGGTGAATATCCAAGGTACGCTTGTAGAATCCTTCTTCAACAATCAGATAGATGTCAGACGCATGGCTTTCAAAAACCACTTTTTTAATAATTTGTGTGCTTAAATGGTAAGGAATATTCCCAACAATTTTATACCTCTGTTTGTTAGGGAATTGAAACTGTAGAATATCTTGGTGAATTAAAGTGACACGAATGTTCAGTTTTAATTTTTCTGACGATAAGTTGAATAGATGACTGTCTAATTCAATAGACGTTACCTGTTTACTTATTTTAGCCAGTTTCGTCGTTAAATGCCCTTTACCTGTTCCAATTTCGTAAACGGTATCGGTTTCTTTTAAATTCAATTGTTTTATTATTTGGTTGAGTACTTTTTCACTCGTTAAAAAGTTTTGAGAATATTTTATATTTTTGTTCATGTAATCACTCCTGAAGTGATTACATCTATAAATAAATACAGAAGTTAAACGATTTGTTTGTAATTTTAGTTATCTGTTTAAAAAGTCATAAGATTAGTCACTGGTAGGAATTAATCTAACGTATTTATTTATCTGCGTAATCACTGTTTTTAGTCTGTTTCAAAGCAGTAGATGTTTTATCTACATTACGCATTTGGAATACCAACATGACGAATCCCTCCTTCTTAATTACAAATTTTTAGCATCTAATTTAACTTCAATTCCTATTATACAAAATTTTAAGATAATGCACAATCAACACACTCTTAAGTTTGCTTCTAAGTCTTATTTCCATAACTTTAGGGTTAACCATACGCAAGACCAATCACTCTCGGACAATACTCATGATTTTAATGATAAAATCCATGTTAAACCCATAGATAAGAAATACACCTGCAATAACCGTTACCTGTTTGTGCCAATTTAAAAATGCACCACTTTTTATAATTAAAACGGTTGAAAACTGTACCACTAATAACTCACAATAGAGAGATGTCACCGTCAAGTTAAATGTACAAAATAACAGCGAAATTTTTAAATCTATTTCTTATCGATACAAATTCCTCGTAGGCGCTCGGGACCCCTACCTGCTAATAACTTGGTAAAAAGCACCCGACGATTACAGATAGAGAAATACATGGATAGCTTTACAGACAAAGAACTATCCTTAATGGAATCTTTAGCCAGCGGTATCAACGAAGCAAGAAACATCGAAGACTAATTAAAAGAATCCATACATAACGGAAAGAACTGAAAAAAAGAGATTGGATTTAACTCAATTTATCGGCTCTGCGTCTTTGCGTCTGGCTCTGTAATCACAGTTACTTTGAACTGCTTTATTTCAATTAAATTTTCTTGTCTGCATTTCGGACAATAGAGGGGGAATTTTTTTAATTCAGTATCTTCCCTTATCTTTAATCGTGTTTTATTTCCACATACAGGACACAATATCCACTTGTAGTTTATAATAACTATCTCCTCCTTTACACTTTAATTCAAATCTTTATTAAAAAATATTTCATCTTATTTAACAAGAAACCATATTTATATAACAACATAAAATACACTAAGTTATTTTATTGAACATATATCGTACTTTATCTATCCGACTATTTGGACGACGGGGCTGGCAAACAGGTTCACCGGTAGTAACATGGTACCCTTTTAACTCTGTTAAACAAACACTACGTCCATTTGTAAAGAAAGTTAAATCACTACGATATTCTTGAATACACCGAGCAGGGATTTCTCCACTAAGAATGACCTCATTATTTTTCAATTGAGTGTCTACGATGTTCGCACAATATTTAGGAGCATCGTTGTATGCTCGTGAAAGATATTCCTGTGGCGCATAAATTTTAAAACTAAGATATGGCTCTAACAATTCTGTTCCAGCTTTTTTTAAGACTTGTTCCAATACAATAGGAGCAAGCATCCGAAAATCTGCTGGGGTACTAACAGGGCTATAGTATAAGCCATACTTAAAACAGATTTTACAATCCGTCACATTCCAACCATATAATCCTTGTTCGCAACCATAGCGTATCCCTTCCATAACTGCATTTTGAAATGATTGATTTAAGTATCCAAGAGAAACCGAGCTCTCATACTGCATTCCACTTCCCAACGGAAGCGGTGATACAGATAAACCAATGGAAGCCCAGAAAGGATTTGGCGGCACTTCGATGTGAATGGTATATTCTGCATTTTTTAACGGTCTCTCCATATAAATGACTGTAGGCTCTTTTATTTCTATCTCCACATGATACTTTTCTTGCAGCAGAGCACAAGTCACTTCCATTTGTACTTTCCCTAAGAAAGAAAGTATGATTTCATGTGTCGCAGAATCCACATAATATCGCAGAAGCGGGTCACTGTCGGAGATTTCTAAAAGTGCATCAAGTAACATTTCCCTTTGTTGAGGTTTGCTCGGTTCAACAGTCGTTTGCAGCAGAGGGAGGGGATTTTCAATTCTCTCTCTCTGTGGCAATAGCTTTGTATCTCCAAGAACACTATTTAACTTCAAAAACTCATTCTGCAAAATAACAATTTCCCCGGAATAAGCCTTATCGATTTTACATAATTCACCATTTATTGAAGTATACATTTCTGTAATTTTTATTTTTTCCTTTTCCGATATTCTAACCGAATCTCGCAAATGCAGTACGCCACTATAAAGACGTATATATGCAAGACGCTGTCTTTTTTCCGAATACTCAATTTTGAAAACTTTTCCGCAAAGTTCAGACTGACCTCGATGTGTTGATGAATAAAATTTATTCGTAATCACTTCTATAAGGTTATCAATCCCTATATTACTTTTTGCACTTCCATGATAAAGAGGGAACAGAGAACAATTCTGAAATCTTATGCTTTCCTCTTGTTCGAGTTCCAATGCTTCTAATGATTTACCGGACATATATTTCTCTAAAAGGTCATCGTTTCCCTCTATTACCGTATCCCATTGTTCAGATTCGGTAAAGTTCGTCACACACATATTAGGATACAGTTCTACCTTCTGTTTGATTACAATTTCGGCAGAAAGTTTCTCTTTAATATCCTGATAAACCGTTGATAAATCAATTCCATTTTGGTCAATCTTATTGATAAAAAAGATTGTGGGAATCCCCATTTTCCTAAGTGCATGAAATAATATACGAGTTTGTGCTTGTACGCCATCTTTTGCAGAAATCAGTAGAATTGCCCCATCTAAAACTGATAATGAACGATATACTTCTGCTAAGAAATCCATATGTCCTGGCGTGTCTATGATGTTCACCTTCGTATTTTCCCACTGAAAAGAGGTTATTCCTGTCTGAATTGTAATTCCTCTCTGACGTTCTAAAAGCGTATTATCCGTCCTCGTTGTACCTTTGTCCACGCTTCCTAATTCTGTAATCGCTCCACTGTTATATAATAAGCTTTCTGTTAAGGTAGTTTTTCCTGCATGAACATGAGGTAAAACACCAATATTAATAATTTTCATGTGATTTTCCTCCATACAAAAACCCAAAAGGGCATAAAAACCCCAGTGATAAATACTTTTATCACTGTAATTTTTATGCATAACCATAGGCATACAAAGCATACAGATATTCTCCGGATACTTTAGAATCACATGATAAAGGTATTCTTAAACTGGGTACAAAAAACTAAGCCCTCCTAAAAAAGGACATCCAATTATTTGTTCCCACTATCAAATTGACAGTTTATTTAAGAATACCTTGCCGCATATTTATTAACTCCTTTTAAATAGTCACTTAAATAATAGCACATAAGAGCATATTTGTAAAGGAATCTCCAATTTTTTATCAAAAAGAGTACATGATTACAAAGTATCTGTAATCATGTACCAATATTTGTTATTTTACAATCTTCCAATTACTCCCGTTCTTTTCAAGTACCAAATCAAATTGAGATACCTGCGTTGCTTTGGTCTGCTGGTCGATATACTCCACTGTCAGCGATACCGTGACTTGATTATCCTTACGATTGTGAATAGGATTTACCAGTTCTTGAAAGATGTACTCTTTTCCGATTGGTTTTAATATCCCGTCATTCACATAGTAGGAAAGTTCACTGGCTGTCGCTGTAGGATAGAGCTTGAAGAACGTCGTTAAAAACTCATTGATTTCATTGGTTGTAATGGAATCAACCGTCCCCTCACTTTCAATGGCTTTTGGTTTATAGTCTGATTTCTTTGGTATGCTAGTAATGGTCGGATTCTTAATGAGGACCATATTTCCAGTACTGTCTACATAGACACTCACTATATAAGCAGAGTGGACGGTCTTTGTATTTTCCCCCTCTGTAATGAGTTGGTCTACACTGTAGGTTACATCAAATTGATTGTCGCCATCTGCTTCTACCGTCCATATCTGAAATCCTCTTACAGAAGACGATACAGGAATATCTTTACGAACTGTATCGACATTCAGAGCTTGAAGTTCCTCTGTCAGATATGCTTTCAGGTTTTCTATGCGATTATCAATGGACTTGTCGTTTAGTTCCCATGAATAGTAGACTTTCGCAAAGTTCTCTACAAAATTTTCCACATGATGAGTATCGACATATTCCTTTTCTATGATGGTGGTTTCATGAATGGTATGGGTATCAATGGCTGTAAAGTGCTTGAATATCGCAAAGCTGAAACTAAGTCCTAAAAGTACCCATAGGACAATCACAACCTTTTTACGAGGATTGACCTTATAGACACGAGGTTTCTTTTCCTTTGGTGTCTGTTTTTCTTTATTCTGATTTTTTCTAAATTTCATCATTAAATCTTCCTTTCTCATTGTTTGATTCGTCCTGCTCCCACTAAATGCTGTTGCCAGTAGGGGCTTGTTAAGTCGGCATAACCGATTGGGTCGCCTGCATGAAACATACGGTTATTGCCAAGGTATATCCCAACATGAGTAATATAAGAGCCAGCGTTATAGGTAGAATGAAAGAAAACCAAATCGCCAGCTTGTGCTTCCGATAGTGGGATATGCTGGGTCACATCATATTGCTGTTGTGCGGTTCGTGGTAAGTTAATTCCAGCTTTTCCATACGTCCATTGTGTCAGTCCGCTACAATCAAAAGAAGTAGTCGGGGAAGCTCCACCGTAAACGTATCGCCAGCCCTCATATTTCAGTGCTTCGTCCATGATGGCTTGTACCGTATCATCATCAAACTCTGTTGTGACAAGATACTGCGTTACCAGTTGCACATAAAACATATTGCCATAGTTGTATCGCCAGCCCCCATTGATAGGTATGGCTATGGGATTGGGGTAAGACACTTTTTCGCCACCTGAATACTCTTTTGAGAAACTTTGAGCCAGTTCAAAGGTATATTTATTTCCACGATTAGCCACATACCCTAAGAAACCACCACCATAATTGTAGGACTGGATAACCGATTCTAAATCTACACTGAGCCTTTCGCTACTGGCTAATAATTCACTGAAATACTTCACACCTTGCTTAATGGATTCTTCTGTACTCAATGAATTAGGTGGAAGACCGAGGGATTCCGAGGACTGCATAACATCTTCCGCAGTACCGCCCGATTCCACCTGTATAATCGCAAGAAGTATGTTGACATATTCTTCAACGCCATATTCTTTGGCATATTTTTCTACCATAGGCTTATGAGCCAGCACTTCTGCGGAAACATTCACACCTCCATAATGAATATTGGAAATTCCGCTGTCCTGTTCATCTGAAAATAAAATGGCAACAAACAGAAGCAGTGAGAAGACCATCAAGAATAATCCAGAACCACCAATCACTAAAGTTTTCAACTTCATGGTTTCTTACCGACTTTCTTAATGGTGGCGGTTTTGATTGGTGGTCTACTTCTTGTATTTTGTAGTGGTACTCTTTGAACAGTAGACGGACGTTCTTTTGTGATTGGACGTTGTGAAGTTCTATCTGCTGTAGTGGTTGAAGTTGCTGGCTTTTGAACGGTTTTTTCTTGAACGGTATTGCCTTGGCGTTCCACTTTTGGACTTGAAAAATCGGACTTAACTGCTGGACGCTCTTGTTTGGCTTGTTGAGATTCCTTATATGAAGTCTGAATATTAGACTGTTTTGAGGTCTGTTCATCATGATATTGTTCTTGTCTTGTAGTCGGTCTTTCATGAACAGAAGAAGCAGGCTGTTTTTTCTGTTTGACCTGTTCCATTTCAGAGCGACGCTTCGCAATGGTTTTTCGCCTTTGTTCCTGCTGTTCCTTGCGTCCACTGGCTCTGTCCGCTTTGGTTTGAGAAATACTACTGGTTAAATCACGGACATTCTCTTTTACTTTGGATTTTCCTTGATATACTGCATATCTTGCATTGGTCGGCAAATCTTTAACCTGTTCTTTCAAACCACTAGCAGTGTCTACCATTCTGTCTTTGGTATCAGCTACTGTACCGATGGTTTGACCGATACGTTTTCCAAGTGTTGATTTTTCCTTTCCGTCTGGTCGGGAGTGATCTGCTTGTGTCCTTGCAGAACTCCCCGAACCCGACTGTCCTTTTTTACCTGTAACAATGGCAGACCCAGCCCCTAGAGTAGTCATGGAACGTCCAAGTTTCCGCTGTAGACGGTGCATGTGAGCGTGCATAAGCATACGAGGTTTTCTCATCACACGACTTCCCACACTTTGAGAATCGTTACTCTGTAGAGAAAACATACTCATTAAATCGCCCAGCTTGAAGTAGATTCCTGCAAAGGTCACAATCTGTAGAAAAGCAATCAAAAAGAACGGATAACCAGCCGATAAGGTATAGAGCATGGTTGAAATACTAAATGCTGTCGTAATAATCAATGTGATTCCAGCTCGTGTCAAAATGGTATTAAAGAGCTTTGTTATGGCTCGTTTTGACATACCATCAAATGATGGAATCATGCTTAAAATAAAGCTCACAGGCAGAAACATAGCATAGATGATAAAAAGTACCTGCGAGAAAATCATGATTCCTGTTAATAGGAATACAAATATGGAAATCCCAATATTGAAGACAAATAGGAAGAAGACTGTACCTAAACGGTTAATGGTCTTTGTAATGGTTAGATTGGTATTGCTTCTGTCTTCAATTTCTTCCGCAACAATTTTTTCTCTGTCTTCGCCATTGTTGGAATCTGGGCTGGTGGAGAGCAGGCTTTCCACACGGTCAATACCGATACTTTCAATGTCTGAACTGTTGTATTGAAGCAGTAGCCACGGTTGCTGAACCTGTATGGAAAACAGGCTATCTCTGATTAAGTCCACGCTGTCCTTGCCTTGACTATCGGAATGGGGCATGACAATCTTCGTGCCAAGTGATAAACTGGCATTACTGATGTCTGATGAAAAGTCATTGATTTTTTTAATGTAGTCGGGAGCGTAGGCAATAAAGGAAGCCGATAGGATAAACACCAGCACAAAATTCATAATGGCATGAATTGCCTTTGTGGTTTCTCTCTTTATCAGTCCCGTATAGGCAACATAAACCCCAAGAACCAAAATCAAGAGTAAGAGGAATCCAACATAGAAACCCTCTGTTGAAAATCCGTTTGCACTCACACCAGCTAAGGTCTGCATATTCTTACCAATGGAATCTGCTGTAGCGGAAATGAAGTCTAAGGAATAGGCTTCCTGTACTAAGTAACCTGTCGCATTGGAAACATACAAACTGATTGTCCAAATAAAATTGGTAATGGCATATAGTCCATACATGACCTGTTTTCCAATCCCGTCCGACCAGTTCCACGGAAGCCAGCCCCAGCTATTATCCACATAAAAATCCAGTTGATAGTTTTCAAGTGGGTATCGGCTGTATTCATTTGCCACATTGACCGTATCATCTACCAAGCCCGCAGCTTGAACCACCGTTCCCAGCATGGCTAAAAGAAAAATGGCAATCACAAGTGTGAAAGCCACTGTCATTGCCACTTTACCTAGACGTTTCAGCGTCCAGTTTGATTTTATTCTGTTTACTATTGATGGTTTCACATTTACACCTCTTTTCGCACAGGTGGTCTGGTATCAAAGGCATGGAGCAGTTCTTCAAATACAGGGTGGAACTGTATCACACCGACACGACCATATAAATCACTGATAAGGCATTGCCCGTTTTCCAAATCACGCAATCGCTTCTGATTGTTTTCGTCCTCTGGGTCTACACCAAAAAAGGCTAAGGTCTTTTTAATCTCGTTAAGGTCAGTGGAACGAAATGCAAATTTTAAGCCGAGGTTATTTTTCAGTTTTTCATCTAAGAGGTCGTCTGTATTTTGGGTCACGAAATATACCCCAGCGTTCATAGCACGACCAGCCCGAACCAGCTTCATAGATAGTGTTTTTCCTTGTGCTACCTGTAAAAAGCTCCATGCTTCGTCTAAATCTACAATCTTGAAAATGCTTCGGTCTGTATGGATAAAGTCTAAAGCAAAGGTACTAATGACAATCAGCATAGCAACGGATAAAAGCTCCATAGTGGTATATTCCTCAAAGGAAGTTTCCTTGTCGGGAAGTACCAAGTCCGCAACCTGTATAATGTTCAGTTGTTTTTCTAAGCTGATAGACTGCTCCACATAACCATTACTGAATAATAAATGTGCAAAGTCATAGTCTGTAAAACTTTCGATATGGTCGGCTATACTGGTACTTAGTGGCGTATTCTCAACCCGTAATTCCTCAATCACTTTCATCAACCCTCGTACTTCACTATTGGTTACTGCACGAATGGCTTTTCTAAGGATTGGGAAGCGTTCCCCATCACGAGAGGAAATCCCCGTAAGGAATGTCAGAATATCAATAGCCAGTGATTCAGAATCTTTGGGATTTTTCATAATCACATAAGGGTCAAGTAAGCCTTTGTTTTTCTCATCAGAAGTCAGAGTGACGATATTGATTTCATGGGAAATCTCTGGCAAGGTTTCTTTCCATCTGCCACGTTCTGCTTTTGGGTCTACAATCACTGCTTGTGCCCCATAAAGCACCGCATAATAGACGATAAGGTTATTCGCAAAGGATTTACCACCACCCAGCGAACCAACAAAAGCCGACGCTAACGCATTGGTTACTGAACCCTTAACCCCTTGACTGGCAAGAGCAGGTTTCAGATAGACATTGCGTCCAGTATCTAAGCTGTAGCCAACATAAATCCCCTCATTTTCCCCCAGCATTTGAGTAGCACCAAAACCTAAACCAGCGAGGAAATCAGAGGTCACGTATTGAATATAATCATTCATATAACGCTTGCTGGCAGGTAAAAATTCTTCATGTAAGCCGAGCATATCCCCAAATGGTCGTACCAGTTTTACGCTTAAATCGTCATAAAAATCTTTCACTTCATTACAACGACGTTTGAGTTCGTCAAGATCATTTGCTGATACCCTTACCACATAAGACAGCTTGTACATAGATTCCTTGCTTTGGTCTAAATTGGTTTCCAGCTCATTCACACTTTCCAGAGCTTCCGCCACATTGGAGCTGGTTTCATTATCACTTTGCCAAGCGTGGTTATCCAAGTCTTTCAGTTCTTTCTTTTTATTGCGGACAGTAGATAGGGCTTTACGATTCGCTACAATTTCCACATTCATTGACGTATCAATCGGGAATGTAAATTGCTGTTGCTGGTAGTAGAAGATTTCAGAGGACGGGAAGTCCAGTTCTCCGACAATGCTGTTAATGGTAAAGTAAGCTACATAGACGGTTTCATCTTCCTGCTGGATTTTCAAATATCGCTGTTTTTCTTCCACCAAACAGCGAGTAGGCTTAATCAAGTCATAGTATTTAATCAGCGTTTCATTATCCAGCTTTTTCTTTGATAGATGGTACTCATACTCTTCATAGGCAGTGCCTGTCTGTCCGTAAAGGTGTTCAATCAGATAGCCGAAGTCGTCCTTATCTAACCTGCGGATTTTGAAACGACGAGAGATTTTATTTTCTAAGAGCTTTTCCATCTTCTGAAAACGCAGGATTTCATCATTACTCATACTAACAAAATCGCCCATCAGCTTATGGTTCACATCATAGACAAAATCAGACAAAGCATTTTTTGCTTCAACGGTAAGACTTTTCATAGAAAACTCCTGATCGTTGAGAAGCAACTTAAAGCCGATAAAGAAACGGTAGTTCACTTGATTTTCGCCAATCATGGATATTAAAGCGTCTGTCTGTTGGTCGATTTTGTCATAGGCAACCGCTTTGAGCTTGCCAGTGACTTCATTTTTGGAACGCTCTTGTGCAGAACGTATGCTGGATTCTGTACTGATTTGTAAAGCATGAATTTTGCCATCACGATTTTGTGCGATAAGCTGTCTGAAAGAATCATGCACTTGTATTTTCTGTTCTGGACTTAGAAATGAGTAATTGTAAGGAACAAGCTCATAGTAAGCATAACATTCCCCGTCTTTATTCCAGACGAGATTGTTTTCAATGTATTTAATTGGATATGCCATAAAATTCACTCCTAACTGCTGTAATGGCTTCTTGTGGCTGGTTTCTGCCAAGCGTTACTTTTTTTCCTGCATAGGTCAGCTTTGGTCGCAGTGCATAAGCAATGACAGACTTCAAAAATCCATAAGGCTTTTTACCATCAAAAGTTTTTGTAGACATAAACCATGTGAAAGCCACAGGAATCCCAAAGTATTTGAGAAATGCTCCCTCTATCATGGAAAGAGGGGGCAAGTTGCCAAGTATCATCACTGCAAAGAGTGACACGACAAACCATGTCATTTGCGTAAAGGTTATGGGAAACGGAAGTCTAAAATCATTGATAGAATACAGTACCTTTTCCACAGACCAGATACTGGTATAGCTTCGTATTTTCTTCATGTAATCAATCCTTTCATAAAAAATAGGGGTAGCTGATTGAGCCACCCCGTAAAATAGAAAATCTGCCAGTAGTAATGTACCGACAGATTTAATAGACGATTTCAAAAATCCCATGATTGGTTGAGATAAACGTTCCTGAAAGGTCTAAATCCCGACCATAGGCTTGATAATCAATATAGTTTTGAAGACTAGCTGGTACTTCGCCTAAAGCACCCGTTTCTTCAATGTAGTAGCGTGCCACGTCATACATATCATCACAATCGGAATGAATGATAATATCCTCTTGATGTTCGCTTAGTTCTTCAATGCTTGAAAAATGAGTGAGCAGAGCAGATAGCTCCGATTGTAATTCTTCGGGTAATTCCGATACCATTTCCCATAGTCGATTGAGTTCGCCAATGGAAGTGTATTCGTCAACCGTAAAGGGTAACTCGTAGTCATGAATGGCGTATTCCTCATATTCATCATTCAAGCCGATTTTCTCTTTGACTTCCTCAAAGTCAATGGGAAAGGTAAACCACGCACCGACCAATTCGCCCTCATTGTATTTGCCTAAATTCGCAATATAGACTTGCATATCGTCCATATATTCACGTCCTTTCTTTGTAGAGATTCAAAAATCCCTACCGCACTTCGTTTGGTGTACCATTCCTTTGCGGAACATAAGAAAACCACTTATATTCCACAAAAGAACGGTTTTATTTAAGCACCAATAATGCGATTGAATAGCTCTAGTAAAATGTCTTTTACTCCAGCAGCGTTGAAGACTAAGCCAACCGCAATAATCGCAATAATTAAAAAGCCAATCAGTTTGCTAAACTCACGCTTGAAGCCAAGATACAAGCCAATCACAACGATTGCTAAAAGCACCAGTGATTGAGCGTTTGATAGAAACCAGTTATAAAGGTTTTGTCCAAAATTCATAAAAATGTTCTCCTCTCTATATTCAATGAATTTGTATTTGAGTTATTTTTTTGTTGTTATCACGTCCTGTTCTTTTACTGACTGTTGCTTCAAAATCTGCTTGTGTCGGTCTGTCAGTTTCGCATGGTCGAGAATGTCTTTTACAACCTGCGTCTGGTTGATTTCATCAAGTTTAATCGCAACCTTTAAGGTCGGGGCAACTTGATGAGATAGCCAGTTCAGCGTCCTTTGGAAGGAGTAAGGCTCTGGTTTTGTGGTTAGTTTTAATCGTTCACGATTGTTCCCAATAAACCAAGCCCATTCTTCATTCAGTTTCCAATCAGAACGAGGTTTGGAATCGTCTTTATCTACAAAACGGATATACCGATTGATAATTTTAAAGGCGGTATGCTCTGGATTGTCATAGACGAGTAAATCACGGACTGCATAATAGGCACGCTCATTTTTCAATCGAATCTCAAAACGGTTTTTTACTTCTGCGTCTTCAATGGGAATATCATTTTTCTTGTACTGCTCGTAGTCCTTTTCATAGATACAGAAATAAACTTCACTTTGTAATGAACCGATATAGAGGGTGTTTCCCATACATTCCTTTTCCTCTTTGCGTACCAGTTCGCCACTGCGATAGCTTTTAAAACTGCGGAAGACGGAGATACATTCTTCCTGTTGGCACTTTTCAGTGAGTACAGGGATATTTAAAATCCCTGTCTTATCGTTAATGGCAAGGTCAAGGCGTTTCATCACACCGCCAGCCACCAAAACGTCCATAAAGAACTCATACCAGCTTCTTTGTTGTGCCAGAAGATAGCTTTCAAATTGTCTGCACCCACGACCTTTCAATTCCACCAGAACTCCTTTGTCCAGTTCATGGGAGCAAAGGACGAATATGTCGCCTAAAGCATAATGCTCTGAATAAGAATAGAAACCATAGTCCTCATGAAGAAAATAGGACAGTTTCAGTTGTAAGATGTTTTCGACCACCTGCTGTACGTCTGTTGTCGGAAAGCGAATTCTTACATAATCAAACAGCATTTCAAGGGGAGCGTCGGGATTGAAGCGTTCCAGAGCTTCCCAAAGGGACTGCTGTAAATCCTCTGATGGCTTGACTTTTCCTGTTTCAATATCGCTTAGATACTGCCTTGTAATACCAGTCGCAACAGCTAAACGGTTTTGAGATAGTCCATAAGCCAAGCGTTTTTCTTTTAAATGCTGTAACCAAGTTTGTTCATTCAGTAAAAATCCCTCCAATCAAAAAGGCGTATGTCAACTTTTAAAGCCCATTTGACATACGCTGAAATTTTGTAAATCCCTTGTAACCAAAGGATTTTCTAATGTTTTTTTGACTGTTTCCTGTCGATTTGTACCCCCCTGTTAGATACGGGGGGTTAAGTGCTGGCGTGGCTATTGCCACACCAGCCAGCAAGATCAGTCCACACCTGCGACTTCCGCTTCGCACGTCGCCTGCGTGGACTGTCTGCTGTTGGATAACTTTTTAATTTCCTCCAAGAAATCATATCCTTTTGGTACAAGGGGAGTATAAAACTCTGATATGACACTTGTTCCTACATCAACATAGCCACGACCTTTGATTCGCTTTAAGAAGAAATCCTTTTGTACGTCACTGCCAAACATCATGCCATAGCCCATTTCAGACATACGACCTAAAGCCACTCTGAAATTAAACTGATCACGGATTCCGTCGCCTAAATATTTTGCGTCTGGACGTTGACAAGCCAGTATTAGAAAGAAGCCAGCTTGACGACCTAACATGACAATCTGTTTCAGCTTATTCATAACTGCGGTGTTTTCTTTTGTTCCCAGCATTTCCATGAAAGCGACGTATTCATCAAAGATTAAGAAGTGTGCAGGGAGACCTAAGTAAGCATAATTTTTGCCAGTCTTATAGTTCTTCATCTGCTTCATTTCCTCACTACGTTTCATCATTTCTTCATAGAATGTTTCAATGCAAGAAAGCAAGTCTTCTTTTCTATAGTAGACATTTGCCATCACAGAACCTAAGTCCGCAAGATCAGCATTTTTCGGGTCAAGAATATACAGTTTTGAATCTGTATGAAGCAAGGCTTCAATCAGTGTCAGTATAAAGTAAGTTTTACCGCCACCTGTACCACCAGCAATCAACATATGAGGGAGCTTATCATATTCCCACCATACGTTTTTCATTAAGCGAAGTTTACCATCTTTAGCTTCTACTTCATCAATAGAAATACGACTGGCTATGGTGTCATAGAGCAAAGTATATTCCACATAGGAATCCTTTAACTCTTTATCCGTCAGCTCACAGTACAAGCCACTCTCTAATTTCTTTTCCAAGTGTAAGAGTTGGTCTTGATATTTTCCCAGCGTGATTTCCACCCGTATCTGTATCAAGCCATTTTTAAGTCGATAATACATTTTAGGGAAGTAGGTTATCTTTTCCTTTGTACGACCAGCACTATCTTTAAAGAAACCCTCTGTTTTGACCTGTTCAGATTCATACCACTTGTTTTCAAGTATCATCTTTGCCAGTTTTTGACGGTGGTAAAGTTGTTTAACCGTATCATAGCGAACCCGTTTGAATACAAACGCTACCAGCAAGCAGATAAGAATTGCGACACTGAAACTGATAATTAAATAGGGAATGTCAATCTTATCTGCTTGTGATAGGTTAAAATCCTGCCAGTTGATCTGCTGGATTGTCTTCACATGAAACAGTCCGACAACCAGCAGGAAAACAGGCAGGAGTGACGCTATCGTAAAATGAAAGACTAAATCTTTACCAGATGGGCGAATCCTTTTACCACGCTGTTTCATGCGAAAAAGTCTCCTTTCTACCTAGCGACTATTTGTCTTGTGTCGGTTCTTTCTTTGCTTGTGGTTGAGCTTTGAATGAACTAGAATCCTTTGTCAGCACAATATCGTCTGCCTTGATATACCAGTCAACATCTGCTCCTTGATAGGTGGCAGTAGCAACGGTGTCCGCAATGGGATTGATAAGTTCCACCCGTGCGTTATAATCAAACTCTTTCAAAGGCACGCTGGCAGGAATACTTACTTGAATCATGCGTCCTTGTCCTTTGGATTTTAAGTCATAGGTACGTTCCTTGATTTCATCTGAAACCGACCCGTCTTCATTTTGGATTCTCACTTCACGACGTAGAGCAGAGAATTTCAATTCTCCAAAAGTCGTGTCTTTATCTAATACAATGCCATTTGCTAATCTCATCATTTTTCCTCTCTTTCTTTATTCTTTTATCATGTCGTCAGCATGTAAAAGGTAATTTGTAAAACCACGAGTGCCGATTTTGTAGCCCTCTGCGGTAATACGTGGATTGACTAACTTCACACGTTCCTCAAAGCCGAAATGTTTTTCGCCAGCTTCAGCAGGAAGCACCACCACAATATCATCTGCTCTTTGAACATCAGAATAGAGATTATAGCTTCTTGATAAGACAGTTAGCCGTCCGTTGATTCTTCGCTGAACGACTTTATCCTCGCCAGCAAATTCTAAATTGCCGAATGTTTTTTCCATGTTGGGAATCACAAATTTAAGTTCCATATTTTTACCTATCCTTTCTTTTTTATTGGCTGAATGAATGTTTGATGGTCTTAAAGAGTGGGGAACGACCTTTTGATTCTTGATTTTTTGTTTTCATAAGTTCACTTCCTTTCAAAATCGGGTAAAAAAATAGACACCTCATTTTTTGAAGTGTCTACCTATTAAATATTCAAATTTTATTGGAAGTATCTTTATATCTTCACTTTTCAAGGATAAATCGTCGTATCAAAGCTCATTCATAAGTAGTAAATTAGTAGTAAATTGAGTGGTTTTGACCTTGATAAAGTGTGATAAGTCCAGTTTTTATGCGGATAACTAGATTTTTATGCTATTTTTATATTAAAATTATATAATAAGCAAAATAATTGATTATTTTATATTAAAATTATATAATAGCGATAATCAAAGGAATTGATTTATTTTTTGATATTAAAATAAAAAAGGAGGGTAAGCAATATTGTGGTCAATCATTGCTGGAGGTCTTATTGGACTTGTAGCAGGTAGAATCACTAAAAAAGGTAGTTCTATGGGAATCGTCGCAAATGTATTCGCTGGTTTAGTCGGATCATCTGTAGGACAATCCCTCTTAGGTAGTTGGGGCCCATCCATCGCTGGAATGGCTTTGATTCCATCTATTGCAGGAGCAGCAATTGTTGTTACTGTAGTATCATTCTTTACAGGTAGAAAGTAAACTTTTCGCCAGTAAAGTTAGCAAACTATTTTTAAATCAATGACGAGAAAAATAGTTTAAATGTTAAATCGAAAGGATTGTATATGTCAAAAGCAAAGAAAATATGTTTCATTATTTTCTGTATTTTAATCTTGACAATTTTCCTTCCTGTTTTGATAGATTATCATCAAGTTAGTGATTTAGGCATTCAGCTATTTAGCTGGAGACAGAATCATTTCATTGAATTCTATCTCTCTAGATATATATTCTGGGGGATAGTGGCTCTATCAACTTTAGTTTTGTTATCGATGTTAGTTGTGTTGTTTTATCCTAAACGTTATTTGGAAATTCAACTTGAAACTAAAAATGATACATTAAAATTAAAGAATTCTGCAATCGAAGGTTTTGTTAGAAGTTTGGTAAGTGATCATGGATTGATCAAGAACCCAACTGTTCATGTAAATTTACGAAAAAATAAATGTTTCGTTCATGTAGAAGGTAAAATTCTTCCTTCGGACAACATCGCTGACAGATGCCAACTAATTCAAAATGAAATAACTAATGGATTGAAGCAGTTTTTTGGTATTGAGCGTCAGGTTAAACTAGAAGTTCTAGTAAAAGACTACCAGCCTAAACCAAAACCTCAAAACAAAAAGACTGTTAGTCGTGTGAAGTAAGGAAGCAAAAAATGGAATGGCTTAAACAATATCGATATCCAATAATCGCAGGTCTCATAGGCGTATTTCTCGCTTGTTTGATTATCTCCTTTGGCTTCTTCAAAACAATATTTGTATTGATTTTAGGAGCACTGGGAGTTGCAGCTGGATTATATATCGAAAAAAACTATATAGATAAATAAAAATTACTAATTTAATTAAAGGAGTTTCATATGTCAAACGAAAAAAACATTAACACTAACGTAGAAAAGAAAGATGCTACTGCTGTAGCTCACGAAATCAAAGGAGAACTTACTTACGAAGATAAAGTTATCCAAAAAATCATTGGTCTGTCACTAGAAAACGTTTCAGGTCTTTTGGGAATCGACGGTGGTTTCTTCTCAAATCTTAAAGAAAAAATCGTTAACAGCGATGACGTAACAAGTGGTGTTAACGTAGAAGTTGGTAAAACACAAGTTGCAGTTGACTTAAACATTATTGCTGAGTACCAAAAAAATGTTCCAGCTTTATATTCAGAAATCAGAGAAATCGTATCTTCAGAAGTTGCTAAAATGACTGACTTGGAAGTTGTTGAAATCAACGTAAACGTTGTCGACATCAAAACTAAAGAACAACATGAAGCAGACTCAGTAAGCCTTCAAGATCGCGTATCTGACGTTGCTGAATCAACAGGAGAATTCGCTTCAGAACAATTCGAAAAAGCTAAATCTGGTCTTGGATCTGGTTTCTCAACTGTTCAAGAAAAAGTTAGCGAAGGCGTAGAAGCTGTTAAAGGTGCAGCAACTGGTGTAGTATCTCACGAAAAAACTCGTGTAAACTAAGATAAAATAAATATAACAGGAGAAATTATCATGTCAGTAGAAGAAAAATTAAATCAAGCTAAGGGTTCTATTAAAGAAGGTGTTGGGAAAGCCATCGGTGATGAAAAAATGGAAAAAGAAGGAACAGCTGAAAAAGTTGTTTCTAAAGTAAAAGAAGTTGCTGAAGATGCCAAAGACGCTGTAGAAGGTGCTGTAGAAGGTATCAAAAACATGTTGAGTGGCAACGATAAATAAGGCTAAAAGTTACTTTATCTTTTTAGTAACATTAGTCAAAAAAGTCTGAGTCAAGATGATTCTCAGAAAACAAAAAGCTAGAGATTTCCAATTTCGGAACTCTAGCTTTTTAATTTTGCCTCTTTCTCTTATTATATTTCAGCAGATTGTTGACCATGAGTACGAATCCCATGTCAATTCTCACTTTACGCTTATCTCTCAGATGACATCTCTTATAATCCAAACAAACCTTTATCTGCCCAAAGACAGATTTCATATCAATCTTACGTTTAGCGAAAATTTGTCTACCCTTGAAAGATAAAAGTGCCTGATATTCTTTAGTTTTTAAACACCGGTAACGTTCATTCATATACAGTCCCTTTTGAGGAGCTGATTCAGGTTCATAATCGCAGTCAACATTGATTTCAAGGCTATTTGCTTTCTATCTCCCCTTTTTCATGATGTATTTTCGTATAGGTGTTTCAACCATCTGAACGATTTCAAATCCTTCTTTTCGGTAAAGATTCTGAGCTCTTTGATTTACCTCGTAGACATTTAGAGAAATACTATCTATGTCTTCATTTTCAAAGACCAAACTAACAAATTTCCTTAAAGCCTGGCTACCTAATCCTTGCCCCTGTTTTTTGGGGTTGATAAAAAATCTTCCGATATGAAGATTACTATTTTCCAATCTGATTTTCTGGATAATCCCGACAAACTCTGATCCATCAAAGATTGAAAAGACTCCTTCCAAATCTTGCAAGGCTTGAATAGTCAAGGGAAAAGGAACCATTTGTCCCATCCATTGTTCTTGAAAGGATTTTCCGAGAGAGTTGGACCATTGGCATACGAGCTGAGCGTTTTCTGTGCTCACCTTTTCTTCAAAACGAATTGTCATCTTGACCTCACCATCTTATCTATGTTTCTCTATTATACTACTTCTCCTATTTTTTACGAATAGATAAGTATGATCGATTTTTATTTTTTTCTTGTCGGGAGCATTCTCGCTTCCTTTCTTGGTTTGGTCATTGACCGTTTCCCTGAGCAATCTATTATCAGTCCAGCCAGTCACTGCGATTCCTGTCAGACTCGCTTGCGTCCCTTAGATTTGATTCCGATTTTCTCGCAGGTGCTCAATCGCTTTCACTGTCGCTACTGCAAGGCTCCTTATCCTGTCTGGTATGCCCTCTTTGAACTAGGCTTAGGACTCCTCTTTCTATCTTGGTCTTGGGGCTTTCTTTTCTTGGGACAAGTCATTCTAATCACTGCTGGTTTGATCTTGGGCATCTACGACTTTCGCCATCAGGAATATCCCTTACTGGTCTGGATGACTTTCCACATAATCCTCATAGCTTCCTCTGGCTGGAATCTAGTCATGTTCTTCTTCCTTGTCCTTGGAATGTTGGCTCATTTTATCGATATCCGCATGGGTGCAGGGGATTTTCTCTTTTTAGCTTCTTGTTCTCTTATCTTTAGCGTGACCGAATTACTCATCTTGATTCAGTTTTCTTCTGCGACGGGGATTTTAGCCTTTCTCCTACAAAAGAAAAAGGAAAGACTTCCTTTCGTGCCTTTCCTCTTGCTCGCTGCTTGTGGGATTATTTTTGGTAAGCTACTGCTTGTTTGATAAAGTCCTGAATTGGCTCTCCTTGGTGGAGGGCTTTTACAATTTTCGAACCAACGATAACACCATCTGACACTGCATTAAAGCGTTCTACATCTTCTTGACTAGATACGCCAAAGCCTGTCAATACTGGGATGTCGGCCACTTGATGCAATTGTGCCAAGTGCTTGTCCAAATCTGAGCGGTAATTGCCTGATTTCCCTGTCACCCCATTGATAGCAACGGCATAGACAAAACCTTCTGCCCCTTTAATCAATTCTTTCTGACGCTCAATCCCTGTTGTCAAACTAACTAGGGGAATCAAAGCGATATCTGTACCCACCAAAAATGGCTCTACAAAGTTGGCATGTTCATGAGGCAGGTCTGGGATAATCAAGCCCTTAACCGCTGTATCTGCCAAATCTTTGACAAAATTCTCCACACCGTACTGAAAGAGGGGGTTAAAGTAGGTCATGATGACAAGTGGTACTTCTGTTTCAATGGTTTTCAAGGTTTCAACCAAAGCTTGTGTCGAAGTACCATGATCTAGACTGCGCAAGCCAGCTTCTTCGATAACAGGTCCATCTGCAACAGGGTCTGAAAAGGGAATACCTACTTCAATGGCAGAGACATCCAAATCTTCTAAAAAGTGGATTATTTCACCGAGTCCATCCAAACCTTTTTCATGGTCTCCAGCCATGATATAGGGAACAAAAATTCCTTTTCCAGCTGCTTTAATAGCGTTCAATTTTTCTGTTAATGTCTTAGGCATGAGCTTCTCCCTTCTTTGCTGCGTCTGCTTCCAAGCGATTTTTAACTTGAACCACATCCTTGTCTCCACGACCTGATAGACAAACAATCATGGATTTGTCTGGACCGAGTTCTTTGGCTAATTTAACCGCAAAGGCGATAGCATGACTAGATTCTAAGGCTGGGATAATTCCTTCCACACGAGACAAGAGTTGGAATCCTTCCAAGGCTTCTTCGTCCGTCACAGGAACATAGCTGGCACGTTTAATATCGTGGTAGTGAGAATGTTCTGGACCGATACCAGGATAGTCCAAACCTGCTGAGATAGAGAAGGCTTCAAGAATTTGACCATGGGCATCTTGGAGCACATCCATAAGGGAACCGTGAAGAACACCTGGACGACCCTTGGTCAAGGTTGCTGCGTGGTGCTCTGTATCCACACCAAGTCCTGCTGCTTCAGCTCCATACATAGCTACAGACTCATCTTCCACAAATGGATGGAAGAGACCGATGGCATTAGAACCACCGCCAACACAGGCCACTAGGGCATCTGGCAGATCTTGTCCTGTCAAATCGCGATACTGTTGTTTAGCCTCTCGTCCGATGACACTTTGGAAGTCGCGAACGATTTCTGGGAAAGGATGAGGGCCCAAGGCAGAACCAAGGATATAATGGGTATCATCGATATTAGCCACCCATGAACGAAGGGCTGCATTGACCGCATCCTTGAGCACGCGCGAACCGTCTGTCACTGACTCGACCTTAGCTCCCAAAAGCTCCATACGGAAGACATTGAGGGCTTGGCGTTTAACATCCTCTTCACCCATGTAGATAGTACATTCCATGTTAAAGAGGGCTGCAGCAGTTGCAGTTGCTACACCGTGCTGACCAGCACCTGTTTCAGCGATAATTTTCTTTTTCCCCATGCGTTTGGCAAGCAAAACTTGTCCCAAGGCATTGTTAATCTTGTGGGCCCCTGTATGGTTGAGATCTTCCCGTTTGAGGTAAATCTTGGCTCCGCCGATATGCTGGGTCAAGTTTTTTGCGTAGTAAAGAGGAGTTTCACGCCCCACATACTGGCGCAAGAGTTGGTTTAATTCCTCTTGGAAACTTGGGTCTGCCTGACTTTCACGATAGGCCTTCTCCAACTCCAAAACTGCTGTCATCAATGTTTCTGGGACAAAACGTCCGCCGAATTTTCCGTAAAATCCATCTTTATTTGGTTCTTGATATGCCATGCTTTACCCTCTCTATAAATCTTCTAATCTTTTCATGATCTTTTTGTCCATCTGTCTCCACTCCGCTCGATACATCTACTGCATAGGGAGTAAAGTGTTGAATTGCTTTTACTACATTGTCTTCATTAAGCCCACCTGCGATAAAGAAAGGCTGAGTTAATCCTGTCGTATCCAGTTGACCCCAGTCAAAGGTCTGGCCACTCCCAGCCACAGGGGCATCAAAGAGTAGATAGTCTGCCTGAGAATTTGGCACATGACCCTCTCCATCTACCTGCACAGCCTGAATACTGGCGCAAGGCAAATTCTCAAACACATCATCCTCCACCTGACCATGAACTTGAACCAAGTCCAAGCCAACTTTGTCAATGGCTTCTAGCAGTTCTGCCCGACTTGGTGAAACAAATACGCCAACCTTTTTTACATCTGCAGGAATGATTTCAGCTAACTCGGAAGCCTGATCCAAGGTCACCTGTCTTTTACTAGGTGCAAAGACAAAACCAATGTAGTCCGCTCCTGCTGAAACGGCTGTCTCCACCGCTTCTTTGGTCGATAATCCGCAAATTTTAACCTTTGTCAATCTGCAACTCCTTGATTCTCTGGGCCACATCTTCTGCCTGCATAAGAGATGTCCCTACTAAAATTCCGTTAAAGTATGGCGCTACTCGTTCCGCATCCTGCCCTGTGAAAATAGCAGATTCAGAAATGTACAAACAATCATCTTTGAAATGTTTAGCCAAATCTACACTGGTCTGCAAGTCAACTTCAAAGGTGGTCAAGTTGCGATTATTGACCCCAATAATCGCAGCACCAAGTCTGTGGGCCACCTCTAGTTCAGCTAGATTGTGGGTCTCCACCAAGACTTCTAGACCTAACTCTGTCGCGTAGTCGTAAAGTTCCTTGAGGCGTTCTTCGGACAAGGCTGCCACAATGAGTAAGATGACTGTCGCACCTGCATTGCGAGCTCGGATGATTTGTTTTTCATCGATAATAAAGTCCTTGTTGAGCGTCGGAATGTTTACCTGACCAGAAATCTCCCGCAGATAATCCAAATGGCCTTTAAAGAAAACCTCATCTGTCAAAACCGAAATCATCACTGCACCGTTTGCTTCATAAGTCTGGGCCTGTTGCACAATATCCACATCGAGATTGATATCTCCCAAACTAGGGCTAGCTTTCTTAACTTCAGCAATTACTTGCAAACGGTCTTGATGATTCTTCAAAAAGTCAGCCAAGCGATAGGTCTGGCGCAGGGGCTGGATTTCCTCCAGCTCCATCTGCTCAACCTCACGCGCCTTCTGCTCCAAAATTCGTGCTAAAAATTCCTGACTCATTTTTGATACTCCTGCAACAGTCTGAGTTTTTCAAGGGCCTTGCCACTAGCAATCACTTGACGGGCCAAGGCAACTCCATCCTTGATGCTATCTACCTTACCATTAGCATAGAAACCAAGACCAGCATTTAAGACCGTAGTTTCCAAAAATGGGCTTGGTTCGTTTTTCAGAACACTAAGCAAAATTTCTGCATTTTCCTGAGCATTGCCTCCACGAATATCTTCGATAGCATAGCCTTCCATTCCCAAATCCTCTGGAGTAAAGCTTGACAAGGTGATTTCGCCATTTTCAAGAAGAGCAATATTGGTTGTTCCGTTCAAACCAGCTTCATCCAGTCCTTCTGGCCCAGCTACTACAATAGCACGTTTGCGACCCATATTTTTCAAAACCTGAGCTGTACTTTCTAGAAGTTCTGGACGACTAATTCCAAGAAGCTGTGTTTCCAAGGCCATTGGGTGAATCAGAGGACCAGTCAAGTTCATAATGGTTGGAATCCCCAATTCCAAACGAGCTGGCATGATGTATTTCATTGCTGGGTGCATATTTTTAGCAAAGAGAAAGACGATTCCAGTTTTATCAAAGACCTTACCTAGTTCAGCTGGTTTGAGGTCTAGGTTGATACCCAAGGCTTCGAGAACATCTGCAGAACCAGATTTAGAAGAAATCGAGCGGTTACCGTGTTTTGCCATATGAACACCACCACCAGCCAAGACAAAGGCTGAGGTTGTGGAAATGTTAAAGCTGAAGGATTTGTCTCCACCTGTACCACAGTTGTCCATGGCATCATGAATTTCAGTTGGAATGTGTTGGGCATGGCCTCTCATGACTTGGGCAATGGCTGTGCGTTCTTCAGGTGTTTCCCCCTTCATCTTAAGAGCCAAGAGAAGAGAAGCAATCTGCGCTTCAGTTACACGCCCAGTTACGATACGTTCAATGACATCCGTCATTTCCACACCTGATAAATTTTCAAATTTTGCTAGTTTTTCAATAATCTCTTTCATCCTAGTTTCCTCACTTTACAACCTTCTCGATAAAATTCCGAATAGAAGACAAGCCATCTGGCGTTCCGATACTCTCTGGATGGTACTGGAAGCCATAAATCGGTAGGTTTTTATGTTGAATCCCCATGATGGCTTGGTCATCAGTCGAACGAGCTGTCACTTCAAAGTTTTCTGGCATTTCTTCAATCAAAATACTGTGGTAACGCATGACCGCACGGCCATCTTCGATACCTTGATACAAAACAGATGGCGCTTCAAAGTTGATATTGCTCTGTTTCCCATGCATGACTTTTGGAGCCAAACCTAACTTACCACCAAAGACTTCTGCAATGGCCTGGTGACCCAAACAAATTCCAAGAATCGGCTTTTTGCCAGCAAAGTCACGAATCATATCTTCCATCTTTCCAGCATCAACCGGCCAACCAGGACCAGGAGAAAAGACCAGACCGTCTGCTTTTTCAGCTTCTTCGTAAAGCTTAGGATCATCATTTCTCAAGACCTGAACTTCTGCAAAATTCCCAATGTATTGGGCCAAGTTATAGGTAAAAGAATCATAGTTGTCAATCAATAAAATCATGGTCTTAGTTCTCCAATTCTAGTCATAGATTTTGCTTTGTTAATGGTTTCTTGGTATTCGTTTTGAGCGATGGAGTCGTAGACAATCCCTGCCCCAGCCTGCACATAGGCTGTTTGATTTTTGAGAATCATAGTTCGGATGGCAATGGCGAAATCCATATCGCCCGTCGCAGATAGGTAACCAATTGCTCCTGCGTATACGCCCCGTTTTTCTGTTTCCAGTTCATAGATGCGTCTCATGGCCCGAATCTTTGGTGCTCCTGAAACGGTTCCAGCAGGAAGCGTTGCTTTCAAGGCATCCATGGCAGTGAGTTCTGGAAGCAAACGCCCCTTGACCACACTGGTCAAATGCATGACATAGCGAAAGAGCTCCACTTCCATATACTTAGTGACTTGGACACTGGCCGTTTCAGAGATGCGACCAATATCATTTCGTCCCAAGTCTACTAACATCCGATGCTCTGCTGTTTCCTTCTCATCCGAAAGCAGGTCTGTCGCCAAATCCTTGTCTTCTTCATCCGTAGCGCCTCTTGGTCGTGTACCCGCAATCGGATTGGTTGTCACGATGCCATTTTTAACTGAAACTAAACTTTCTGGACTGGCACCGATAATCTGATAATCCCCAAAATCATAGAAATAAAGGTAATTAGATGGGTTTGTCACGCGGAGATTTCTGTAGAAGTCAAATGGATTTCCAGTAACTTCTGCTGAGAAGCGTTGACTGAGCACGCATTGGAACATGTCACCATTTCGAATCAAGTCACGAGCTGTTTCCACCATTTCCTCAAACTTCTGAGGGGCGATATGCGGTTTGAAGTCAAGTGGTGACAAATCCAAGTCTTCAAATTCATTTGCTGCAGGAATGCGTAATTCCTCAAGCACTTGGTTCAAGGCTTTTTCCAAGTCTTCTTGACTGCGCTCGCTATAAAGAGCATCCTCGATGACATGGATTTTTTCCTTCTTGTGGTCAAAGACCATGTAACTCTCATAGACAAAGAAATGCATGTCTGGCGTCCCAATTGTATCTTGAGGGATTTGACCAATTTCTTCATAGAGCGAAATCATATCGTAACCCACAAATCCAATGGCTCCTCCACCAAAAGGTAGGTCTGAATGGTGTTGGCTCTTATGAGTCACTTCATAAAGGAAATCCAAGGGATCACGATCAATCACTTGCCCATTTTGATAAAGAACTCCATTTTCAAACTTAATCTCAAAAACTGGATTATAGGCTAGGATAGAAAAACGAGCTGTTTCCTTGTCTCTCGGAATACTCTCTAAGATAACCTTGTGTTGCCCCTTTAGGCGCATATAAGCCAAGATTGGTGATAAGACATCTCCATGAATGATTCGTTCCATTGTAATTTCCCTTTCAGTTCTAATTCTAGTTGGTGGCGACTGTATAAAAAGTCCCCACGCAAAATAACTTGCGTGAGGACGAAATTCGCGGTGCCACCTCAATTATAGGATTTCTCCTATCTCTCATTCCTGTCTCAGATACCTCCTGTAACAGGCTGTGCGATAAAGGGCACTCCCTTGAGAATTATGTTTTCTTCTCTCGTTTCAGATGGACCCAACCTTACAGTTTTCTCTGCTTGTTTCCAGCAACCACAAGCTCTCTGTGAGAGAAAAGACTGTAATTTTTCCATCTTTTATTTTTTAGCTTCTAGGTAGTCTGCAATCGCAGCTACGTCCTTGTCTCCACGACCAGAGACATTGATGATGATAATGTCGTCTTTACTTAGTTTCGGTGCACGTTTAACTGCTTCTGCGATAGCATGCGAACTTTCAATCGCTGGGATAATCCCTTCAGTCTTGCTGAGAAGGAGCAGGGCTTGAACAGCTTCTTCATCCGTCGCAGCCACATATTCCACGCGACCTGAGTCTTTGAAGTAGGCGTGTTCTGGACCAACACCTGGATAGTCCAAACCAGCTGAGATAGAGTAAACTGGAGCCAGCTCTCCATCTTCTTTAAAGACTGCATAGGTCTTCATTCCGTCGACAATTCCGATGCTACCTTTTGTCATAGTAGCTGCGTGCTTGTCTGTATCAAGTCCGTGACCAGCAGCTTCGACCCCAACCAATTTGACTGCTTCATCAGCTACATACTGAGAAAAAGCACCGATGGCATTGGAACCACCACCTACACAGGCAATAACGTAGTCTGGTAAACGGCCTTCTTTTTCTAAGATTTGACGGCGAGATTCTTCACTGATGACTTTCTGGAACTCATGGACAATTGTTGGATAAGGGTGAGGTCCCACAGCAGATCCCAAAACGTAGAAGGCTTCCAAATCATTCATCCATGCTCCAAAGGCTGCATCAACCGCATCCTTAAGAGTTCGTGTCCCCGTTTCAACTGCGTGAACAGTTGCTCCCATCATCTCCATACGGAAAACATTGAGACGTTGACGTTCCACATCTTCTGCCCCCATGTATACATCACAAGCCATACCAAACTTAGCTGCAGCCGCTGCTGTCGCAACACCGTGCTGACCAGCTCCTGTTTCTGCGATTACTCGTTTTTTGCCCATACGTTTAGCAAGAAGAATTTGTCCTAAAACGTTATTAAGCTTGTGAGAACCCAGATGGTTAAGATCTTCGCGCTTGAGATAAATCTTAGCCCCACCTAAGTGATCTGTCAAACTTTCTGCAAAATAAAGCGGTGTTTCGCGACCTGAATAGTCCTTCAAGTAATGACGAAATTCTGCCAAAAACTCTGGATCATCCTTGTACTTATCAAATGTCACTTCCAACTCATCCAACAAAGCCTGAATCGGCTCCGGTACAAAACTACCACCAAATTGTCCAAAATAACCTTTAGTTGTCATAAAAATTTCCTCTTTCTGTATTGATTTCAAGATATGAAAAAAGCCCACACACAGAATCTACTTCTGCGTGAGGGCGTTGGTAACGCGGTGCCACCTCAATTATAAAGGGACTATCCCCTTTACATCTCTACCTTGTCTAACAACAAGTTGCACTGTAAGGTGTGCGCACCGAATTTTCATTGTTTCAAATTCATTTTTAAAATCAGCCCACTTTCACTACTTCCAACCACCTGTTCACAATCACCACAGGCTCCCTGAAGATCAAAAATAGTTACTTTTCTGATTTATTGAACTTATTTTAATACTTTGTTTTTTCTTTGTCAAGACTTTTTTACAATTTTTTTGATGAAGTTAGCACTTTTTCAGAAACTGTTTTGAAAGTCTCAATGATATAGTCCACTTCTTCATCGCTTAATTTAGTGTGAAGAGGGAGCGTAATTTCATTTTTAAAGAAGGCATAAGCCTTAGGATAGTTCGTCATATCAAAGCCAAGATTCTTATAGGCTGTCAAGAGCGGAAGCGGTTTGTAGTGGACATTGCTTGCAATTCCTGCTTTGGCCAATTCTTGGATGATAAGATTGCGTTCTTCTAAACTCGCTCCTTCTACATGGGTGATGTAGAGGTGGCGTGAAGATTCGACAGTTTCAGTCTTGTGTGCCAAAGGATGGATGCGAGAACCTGCAAAACCACGATCATAGCGGTCCACGATGTCCTTACGACGTTCTAGCAAACCAGAGTAACGGCCCAATTGTACCAAACCAAGGGAAGCCATGATATCGGTCATATTGCACTTGTAGGCTGGTGTAACGATATCGTATTCCCATGACCCCAGTTGCATCTTTGCAAGAGCATCCTTAGTTTGCCCGTGAAGGGAAAGGATTTGGAATTCCTTGTACATCTCTTCGTCGTCAATCGCTGGATTAGCTTTCCAAGTGGCACTTCCTCCCTCCGCAGTTGTAAAGTTCTTAACCGCATGGAATGAGAAGGAAGTAAAGTCAGCGATAGAACCAGCTGGTTGTCCTTTATAAGTAGATCCCAAAGCATGAGCACTATCAGAAACTATCACGATACGGTTAAAGACTTTTTGCCACTTGCTTGAAGCAGTAAAGAGATCACGTTTTTTCTCCACAACTTGGAACAAACGGTCATAGTCGCAAACAATCCCCGCAAGCTCAACTGGAATAATCACCTTAGTCTTTTCAGTAATGGCTTGCTCAAGCAAGTCATAGTCCATTTCAAACGTATCTGCTTGGATATCCACCATGACAGGGGTCGCCCCTACGTGCGTGATGACACTACATGAAGCTGTATAGGTCATGGCTGGAACGATAACTTCATCACCAGGCCCCACTTCCAAGACGCGCAAAATCAACTCAAGCGCGGCAGTCGCAGAGTTAAGACAGACAGTCTTGGGCGTCTGTGTGTATTGAGACAAGCGACGCTCCAGTTCTTTTGTCTTAGGACCTGTTGTAATCCAACCAGAACGCAGGGTATCCGCTACTTCAGCAATTTCTGCTTCCGTAATATCGGGTGGTGAAAATGGAATATTGTAATTTGGCATTGATTTGCTCCTTTTATCTGTACTCATTTTCTCATGACTACTTTATTTTAGCACTTCAAACACGGTTTGAAACATGATTTTGATGTCTCCAAGGAAACTAAACTCTCGGAGATAGTCGAGGTTATAGCGCATCTTTTCAGGAAGAACATTCTCCACATAGGCCTGGTCAACCGACAAACCTTTCTCCGTCATTTGACTAATAATGGTGTCCTCATCCTTGTAGTTGATGCTGGCTGGAGAGGTAATCCCTGCTGGCAAAAGCAAGGTTGCCATCATTTCAGGGCTATACTGCTCTGTGTAACGTGGCACTTCAGGACGTGTCCCAACAAAGGACATCTCACCTTTAAGGACATTGACCAGCTGAGGCAGTTCATCCAAACGCACACGGCGGATGAAATTGCCAACCTTGGTAATGCGGCTATCGTTAGCAGAAGTCACCAGACTCCCTTTTTTATCCGCATCCGTCACCATGGTACGGAACTTCCAAATCTTGAAAGGTCGATTGTACTGGGTCACGCGCTCTTGCTTGTAAATCACTGGCCCCTTGCTATCCAACTTGATCCAAATGCTCAAGATGAGAAAGATAGGAGAGGTTAGAATCAGTAAGACCAAGGCTAGAACCCAGTCCAAGCAACGCTTAAAAATCAGCGAACCTTTCCTTTTAGAGACAAGCTGGTAGTAAGACTCAACCTCGCTTGATTTCATTTCCACGGGCAAGTCTTCCCATTTCAGCATGCTGTTTCTCCTTTGTTTTTATTATACTATTTGTCAACATTTTTCATTATACCACAAAATGGAAAAGGCGGTGAAAGAAATCTGTAATTTGAAGGATTTCCTTCTTACACTCAATGAAAATCAAAGTACAGCTTTTAGGTTGCAGATGAAGCTGACCTGGTTTTAAGAGATTTTCAAAGAGTATTAGGACATGGCCCCTGCCTGCAAGCTATACATCTTGTGGTAGGTTCCACCCAGAGCCAAGAGTTCCTCATGGGTTCCGCTCTCGATGATGCGCCCCTTGTCCAAAACATAGATGCAGTTGGCGTCTTGGATGGTAGAAAGGCGATGAGCGATGGCAATGGTTGTCCGTCCCTGTCTCATCTTAGCCAGAGAAGCTTGAACCAAACTTTCTGTTTCAGAGTCAATATTGGCTGTCGCTTCATCCAAAATCAGGATTTTAGGCTGACTTGCGACTGTTCTAGCAAAGGCTAGAAGCTGACGCTGACCAGTAGAGAAGCTCGAACCACGCTCAGAAACAGGTGCATCATAACCCTGAGGAAGGTCCTGAATAAAGGAATCTGCATCCACGAAGGCTGCCGCAGCCTGGACCTGCTCATCACTGATTTCTTGGTACATGGCGATATTGGACTTAATGGTTCCATGATAGAGGAAAGGATCCTGCAAGACCAGACCGATATTTTTTCTCAACTCTTCCTGACTGTAGTTCCTGATATCCACATCATCCAAGAGAACTCGCCCTGACTGAAATTCATAAAAGCGCATGAGGACATTGATAATCGAAGATTTCCCAGAACCTGTATGACCTACAAAGGCAATGGTTTCACCCTTGTTAACGGAGAAGGAAATGTCATCCAGAATCGGCTGTTTTCCATCATAAGAAAAACACACATGTTCAAAACGGATATTACCTTCTTTGACTTTAGCCTGCCCATTTTCTTGAAGGGGCTCATAGGTCCTCTCATCAATCAAGGCAAAAACACGACCTGCAGAAACCATAGACGTTTGCAGGGTTGAAAAGTTTTGAGTCACCTCAATCAGGGGATCAAAGAGACGATTGATGTACTGGATAAAGGCATACATGGTTCCTGCCGTTATTCCCAGATAAAGTCCACGATAGCCAAAATAGGCCATTAAAACTGCATAGCCTAGGAGTTTCAACAAACTCATGGCAGGACGCAAAAAGAGGGCATCTAAGGCTACAGAACGGTTGGCATAGACCAAGTGTTCTTGGTTGATTTCATCAAACTCTGACTGTAGGCGCTTCTCTTGATTAAAGGCCTGGATAATCCTGATTCCTTCGATATTTTCTGCCAGCTTACTATTGATATCTGACAAGAGACTTCTAGTTTTTTCGATGATTTTCACTGATTTTTTCCGATAGAGATTGACCAAAAGGAAAATCAAGGGGAGAAAGAGCAAAACTAATGCTGTCAAACGAAAATCCAATACCAACATGGTATAAAGAGTTGTCAGAAAGATGAAAACTGCTGAGATAAAGCTGGACAAAATTCCCGAAAACATATCACTGATGGTCTCGGTGTCATTTGTCAAACGAGAGACGATAGAGCCTGCTGGCGTCTTGTCAAAATAAGACATGCCCAGCTTTTCCATATTGGCAAAGGCATCGCGACGAATATCCCTAACAATACTGTAAGACACACGCGCAAAGAGAAGATTGCCGACATACTGGACCAGAGTTTGTAGGATATAAAGGCCATAGTAGGCCAGCAAAACGGTCACAGCGAGTTGATTGAGATTGCTGAGATACTGGTCGATAAAGTGGGAAGCCACAAGGGGAATGACACTTTTAATAACCGTCGTCGCTAGGAGAAAACTGAGTGCCAAAAAGGTAAGGAGTCCATAAGGCTTGAGATAAGACATCAAGCGCTTCAATACAGCCCATTGTTCTTTCTTATTCTGCATCTTCTTCTCCTTTCATTTCCAGCTGCTGAGACTGGTAGGTTTGGGCATACCAGCCATCCAAAGCTAGCAAGTCTTCGTGCCTGCCTCGTTCGATAATTTGACCATTTTGCAGGACTAAAATCAGATCTGCATGGACAACTGCACTGAGGCGATGAGCCGTGATAATGGTTGTTTTGTTCTTTCGCGTCTCCTTGAGTTTGTCGATAATCGCATACTCCGTCTTGGCATCCACAGCCGACAAAGAATCATCCAAAATCAAGATATCAGGATCTAAAATCATAGCCCGACTCATGGCCAGACGCTGCTTTTGACCTCCAGAAAGACTGACTCCCTTTTCACCAATCAACGTATCAAATCCCTGAGGCATGTCTACAATGTCTTGGTAAACTTGAGCTAGCTTAGTCGCTTCCTCGACCGCTGAAAGGGGCAAGTTAGGATTGCCAAAGCGTATATTGTCTAAGATTGAAGTCGCAAAGAGGAACTGGTCCTGAGGAACATAGCCCATAAGACTACGAAGATCTGTCAGACGATAGTCACGAATATTATGACCGTTTAGGTAAATAGCTCCCTTATCCACATCGTATTCACGCAAGAGGAGTTTGATTAGAGATGTTTTCCCAGAGCCTGTTTGCCCAACCAGACCCAGTGTTTGCCCTTTTCCCAAACTAAAGTGAACATTTGTCAGTGTTTCCTCATTTTCAAAGGCAAAGCTATCAATATCGTACTCTAAGCGCCCATTTTCAATACTGTCTAGAGGAAACTCAGGGTCTTGTACAGGTGATTCCTGAGACAAAAGTTCCTCAATCCGCTGGTAAGAAACCTTCCCTCGCTGAGTAATATTAAAGAGGAAGCCGATGGCCATAAGAGGCCAAACCAACATATCCAAGTAGCTGATGAAGGTAACTAGATTACCAACCGTAATCTGCCCTTTCTGAACCATCAAGGAGCCAACCAAGAGCGTTAAGACATAGGATGAACCAACAAACAAGAGAACCATAGGGTCAAAGAGACTATCGTATTTCATGGTTTGCAGGTTCTTTTGGAAGGTCAATTCATTGACTGCCTGAAAGGACTTCAACTCGTCTGCCTGATAACCAAAAGACTTGGTCACTTTAATACCTGATACAGACTCCTGCACCTTGTTATTGAGTTCAGAAAAGGCAGCCTGTGATTGGCCAAAGGCCTTGTGAGTCTTTCTTCCTAAACGACTAGTCGCATAGGCCATGAAAGGTAGGGGTAGAATGGCAACCAAGGTCATTTGCCATGAGATGCTAAAGAGCATGGTCAACAAGGTCACCAAAGCCGTGATAGAGGCATCCACGGCAGACATAACACCACCCCCTGCCAGACGCGTTAGGGCATTGATATCATTGGTTGCGTGTGCCATCAGGTCCCCCGTCCGATAGGTTTGATAAAATGCTGGAGACATTTTTGTAAAATGCTCAAATAAGCGAGACCGCATAATCTGTCCCAGACGGTAGGAAGTCCCAAGGATATACATACGCCACACATAGCGCAGATAGTACATTCCAAAGGCCGCAAGAAGCAAGTAAAATAGGTCAAGAAGGAGGGCCTGCTGGGTTAATTGCCCTGATGTGATGGCATCAATGACCCGCCCCATGACCATGGGAGGAATGAGATTGAGGACGGAAACCAAGACCAGGGCCACAATCCCGACTAGATAACGGCGTTTTTCTAACTTGAAAAACCACCAAAGTTTTTGAATAATGGACATAACATCCCTTTCTGATTGCAAATAGAAACCTGAGGCCAAGACCCCAGGTTTTTCTTATTCATAGGTTACGACTGTGACCGCACCCTTGTCATACTCAGCGATAAAGATATTGGCTACATTGTCATGCCCTTGCTTGCTGAGGTTATCAAGCAGCCATTCTTCGTTACGACCAATCGACTCCAAAACATCGACTTGTATCACACCGTCAGTCACAACTGGATACTTAGGATTTTCATCCCCCATTTGGACCACGATGAGTTGGCCATTTTGCTCCTGCACAGCTCGTTTGACTTGCTTCATCTGGAAAATCCCTTGGCTACGAAGTTTGAGGGCTACATCCGCTGCAGACAAGCCAACTGAACGACAGGCTTCTGGGTCAATCTGCCCATTTTTGATAAGGAGAGTTGGTTTTCCATCAATCAAGCGTTTGACAAAGCGAACATTGTTATTGAGCCACTTGAGGGTCAAGACTAAAATCGTCCACATCATCAAAATCACTGCATACTGGAGAATGCTGATAGAACTATTGTAAATCACCCCACCGATGATACCACCGAGAACATAGTTCTGAATTTGGTCTGTCGCAGAGTTAGGTGCTAGGTTCCCCTTTCCTGTCACATTGATAACAAAAACAAGCGAGAAAAGACCCAAGGCCAGTTTGATTAAAATTTCCATATAATTGAGTGTCATTTGTTTACCTCCACCAATTCAATAGCGTCTGTTTGATTCAATTCTAATTTCTCTAAAAGATACTTGTCTGGTTGGCTCCCGTTCATGGCGCGGTAGAAATTTGGACCTACCTTGACAAGCGCTCCATCAGTGGCTGCAGAAGTATTGACATAAACTTCTGATTTATCCACTCCCAAGTCTTTGGAAACAACCTCTATGAAATGAAGGGAGGTTTGAAATTGGTTGTTAGAGGCTTGATTGGTCTGGTATTTTGAGATTGTCACCAAAAGCATGGCCACCAAGGTCAAGGCCAAAATCATGACCAATTCCCGAAACTTAGTCCCCTTTTTATCTCGATAGGCTTTAAAAGCAAAAAATCCTGTGATAGCTAGGAGAACAATTCCAAAGCCAATCATGATGCCATTTTGCTGACTGATTTGGCTAAGTACATAGTCATATGAGTAAAATTTCATTTATTTTCACTCCCTTTCATAAAATCATTCTTAATTATAAACGAAAGAGAGTGATTTTTCAAGCCATACGTTGGGGAAATGGACCTTTTTTTGGTATAATAAAATCTATAATCTGAATGAAAAAGGTAACTTTATGAAACTCATCTCATGGAATATTGATTCCCTCAATGCAGCCCTAACTAGTGACTCAGCTCGCGCCAAATTGTCCCAAGAAGTCCTACAGACCTTGGTCGCTGAAAATGCTGATATCATCGCTATCCAAGAAACCAAACTTTCTGCCAAGGGGCCTACAAAGAAACACTTGGAAATTTTAGAAGAACTCTTCCCAGGATACGAAAATACGTGGCGCTCTTCCCAAGAGCCTGCCCGTAAAGGCTATGCTGGAACCATGTTCCTCTATAAGAAAGAACTTACACCTACTGTCACTTTCCCAGAAATCGGTGCCCCTTCTACCATGGACTTGGAAGGCCGCATCATCACGCTAGAATTTGATGAATTTTTCGTGACTCAAGTTTACACACCAAATGCTGGTGATGGTCTCAAACGCTTGGAAGAACGCCAAGTCTGGGATATCAAATATGCTGAATACTTGGCTCAACTAGACAAAGAAAAACCAGTCCTTGCGACTGGTGACTACAACGTAGCCCACAATGAAATCGACCTTGCTAATCCTGCCAGCAACCGCCGTTCACCAGGATTTACCGACGAGGAACGTGCTGGATTTACCAACCTTTTGGCAACTGGATTTACGGATACCTTCCGCCACATTCACGGCGATGTTCCAGAACGCTACACTTGGTGGGCACAACGCAGCAAAACTTCTAAAATCAACAACACAGGCTGGAGAATCGACTACTGGCTGACCAGCAACCGCGTGGCTGACAAGGTGACCAAGTCTGACATGATTGACTCAGGTGCTCGCCAAGACCACACACCGATTGTCTTGGAGATTGAACTCTAAGGAGAAAGCTAATGGACTATCAAGCTGTCATCCCCGAATTTGTGGTATCCAACATCGAAAAGTCACGCTACTTTTACTGCAACTTGCTGGGCTTCTCTGTCGAATACGAACGCCCCGAAGAGAAATTTCTCTTCCTCTCCCTTGAAGACTGCCAACTCATGTTAGAAGAAGGCGACGCAGAAGAATTAGCTCAGCTGGCTTATCCTTTCGGGCGTGGTGTCAATATTTCCTTTGGCATTGAGGATGTTCCTCAGCTCCACCAAAAACTGCTGGAAGCTGACTATCCCATCCATCGTCCCCTGACAAAAAGAGAATTTCGAGTGGGAGATAGTTTTATTTATCCCCATGAATTTGCAGTCTTGGATCCAGATGGCTATTTTTTAAGATTTAGTGAATAGAATAATAGAAACCTACAATACTGTATCATGTTGTAGGTTTTTGTTCGTTCGTTTTTTCAAATCAAAACACTAACAAAATATTTGATTTCTAAAGTTATTTAGTGTAAAATGAAAACATTGGCTCAAGCCTATTTGAAATTGAATATCATTTTACTTGTTTATGTCGTGAATTGGCACGACGTTTCTACAAGGTGCCGGAACACCTAACAATAAGTAAGTCAGCTTGAGGTATGGCCTTTTTTGCCATGCCTATTTTGGGGACTTGCTTAGAGATTAAGTAGGTCCTTTTTCTATCAGGTTTTACTGGATAGAAATCTGAAACAAGCAAATGGATTAGCTTTTAGACTTTAGGAGGTCTTATGAAATTATTAGAAGAGCGCATCCTCAAGGATGGGCATATCTTGGGTGACAACATCCTCAAGGTGGATTCCTTTTTAACCCACCAAGTTGACTTTAGCTTGATGCGAGAGATTGGTAAGGTTTTTGCGGAAAAATTTGCTTCTGCTGGTATTACCAAAGTCGTGACCATTGAAGCGTCAGGTATTGCCCCAGCCATTTTTACAGCTGAAGCCTTAAACGTTCCCATGATTTTCGCTAAAAAAGCTAAAAACATCACTATGAACGAAGGAATCTTAACTGCCGAAGTTTACTCCTTTACCAAGCAGGTAACCAGCACCGTTTCTATCGCTGGAAAATTCCTCTCACCAGAGGACAAGGTTTTGATTATCGATGATTTCCTTGCTAATGGCCAAGCTGCCAAAGGCTTGATTCAAATCATCGAACAGGCTGGAGCAACAGTCGAAGCTATCGGTATTGTGATTGAAAAATCTTTCCAAGATGGCCGTGATTTGCTTGAAAAAGCAGGCTATCCTGTCCTATCACTCGCTCGTTTGGATCGTTTTGAAAATGGTCAAGTTATTTTTAAGGAGGCAGATCTCTAATGCAAACTCAAGAAAAACATTCGCAAGCAGCCGTTCTTGGCTTGCAACACTTACTAGCCATGTACTCAGGATCCATCCTGGTTCCTATCATGATTGCGACAGCCCTTGGCTATTCAACTGAGCAGTTGACCTACCTGATTTCCACAGATATCTTCATGTGTGGGGTGGCAACCTTCCTCCAACTCCAACTCAACAAATACTTCGGAATTGGGCTACCAGTCGTTCTAGGAGTTGCTTTCCAGTCGGTCGCTCCTTTGATTATGATTGGGCAAAGCCATGGTAGTGGCGCCATGTTTGGTGCCCTTATCGCATCAGGGATTTACGTTGTTCTTGTTTCAGGCATCTTCTCAAAAGTTGCCAATCTCTTCCCATCTATCGTAACAGGATCTGTTATTACCACGATTGGTTTAACCTTGATTCCTGTCGCTATTGGAAATATGGGAAATAACGTTCCAGAACCAACTGGTCAAAGTCTCTTGCTTGCAGCTATCACTGTTCTGATTATCCTCTTGATTAACATCTTTACCAAAGGATTTATCAAGTCTATCTCTATTTTGATTGGTCTAGTTGTTGGAACTGCCATTGCCGCTAGCATGGGCTTGGTGGACTTTTCTCCTGTTACAGCAGCACCACTTGTCCATGTCCCAACTCCACTCTACTTTGGGATGCCAACCTTTGAAATCTCATCTATTGTCATGATGTGTATCATCGCAACGGTGTCTATGGTTGAGTCGACAGGTGTTTACCTAGCCTTGTCTGATATCACGAAAGACCCAATCGACAGCACGCGCCTTCGCAACGGTTACCGCGCAGAAGGTTTGGCCGTACTTCTCGGAGGAATCTTTAATACCTTCCCTTACACAGGATTTTCACAAAACGTTGGTTTGGTTAAATTGTCAGGTATCAAGAAACGCCTGCCAATCTACTACGCAGCTGGTTTCCTGGTTCTCCTTGGACTCCTTCCTAAGTTTGGCGCCCTTGCCCAAATCATTCCAAGCCCTGTCCTCGGTGGTGCTATGCTGGTGATGTTTGGTTTTGTATCGATTCAAGGAATGCAAATCCTCGCTCGTGTTGACTTTGCTAACAATGAACACAACTTCCTTATCGCAGCAGTCTCCATCGCTGCAGGTGTCGGACTCAATAACAGTAATCTCTTTGTCAGCATGCCGACAGCCTTCCAAATGTTCTTCTCAAACGGAATCGTCGTAGCCAGCCTACTCGCCATTGTCCTCAATGCCGTATTAAATCATAAAAAGAAATAAGAAAAAGAGGTGTGAGCCTCTTTTTTGTTTATCACAAGTTGATTATAAATATAATCAATCCCAATTTCCATCTAATATTTCTTTTATAAACTTTTTAGGCATCCAAAAGGAGTGTTTTGTAATCCTACGCCCATCTGGAAGTTCATCCGTATCAGATAATGAACCTTTCCCAACAAATTTTCCTTTTTCAATTTCATAATAAGTATTAGTAGCATGTAATTTCGTAAATAGGATTCTGTTTATCTTACTTTGAGGGAAATTAGTTGAAATTTTATTACCATTTTGAGTTAATTTTACTCCGTTAGAAATAACTTGTCTAGTTTCCTGCCACACTCTTTGTATTTCTTCTAATTGTCTATCCTGAAATCCCCAAAACTTGATAGAATCTAATACAAATAGCTTAGGTTCAATTTCCTTAAAAATAACGAAGAGGAATCGTTTATTATAAATTTCATTATAAACATGTGATGATTCCCAACTATCTGTTGCTGCTAGTTCTTTGAAACAATAAGTTTTAAATGGAGAGTCTTCCTTAGGTAAATTATTCTTATCTACTCGAATAACTCTCAAATTCATGTTTGCTTTTTGAAATTCTTTTGTCTTATCTAAATCCCCTGTTAAGCCTAAAATTTTTCTAATCAAGGTACTATTCTTACCTTTTGCTTTGGGATTCACTTCAAATCTATCATACAACTCTTGTTCAGAGAAACCTTTGTAGGAGAGAATCTTCTCTGCAATAACCTCAGTAAATGATTTTTTCTCACCCCTAAAATTAGCTAGAACACTTTCTTGATCTGATTGGTTAAAGATTTTATGATTAATCAGATAGGTCATATAACTTGATTTCAATTCCCAAGCTCTTTGTTTTGCTAATTCATGACTAAAAGGTTGTTGTCTTAAATCCTTTCCTTTACCTGCTCCTTTTGTACAAGTTGATAAATAGTTTCCATCTGATTCTGATAATTCATGCGCCCTTCCATTTTTGATTTTATTTGTAATCTTCTGATAGTCTTCAAGGATGACTGCCATATCCTCCTCAAACCATTCATATAAAAATATTTTTTCAATGACATAGTCCTTCATTGTTTGATTAGGAATTAAGCCATTGTAAAACAATAACAAAATCTTTGCACATTTTTTCCATAAATGAGTGGAGTAAAAATCCTCTAAATTTTCCTCCATATAGTTTAGTATTGTTAATACAAGTCGTTCTTTGGCACTAAGTGTCCCATTTTTGTTTATCTTAAAAGGAGTAACTTTTAATTCTACACCTATTTTTTCAAAGTCAGCTTCCGAGTCACTATTTGGCTGATAACCATAGAAATATTTTTCAATATAATTTCCATACTGCCCTTTTGACTTCATACTAATTGCTTTATCTTGTACCTCAGAGACTACTCTATCATTATAATCGTCATATGATTTATAGAGTGAACGATTATACTCTTCCATAACATCGGAAAATTTTCTATTTAATAGTTTGTGAGAATATTCAATAACACTATCGATATCTTCATCGTTATAGTTAAATAAGTTTTGGTCCATTTTCTTCTCCTATCTTTTATATTATATCAAATTAAACTAAAGCAAACATTAATACTTGATCAATCATTGAAAATAGTATATAATGGATTAAACTGTAAAAAATGAAGGAGAAAAGATGAAAGTTCTCGAACTATTTGCTGGAGTTGGCGGTTTTCGAATAGGATTAGAAAATGCCGATAAGCAACTCTTTAAAACAAAATGGGCAAACCAATGGGAACCATCTCGTAAATCTCAAGACGCATTTGAGGTCTATGATTATCACTTCCCCAATAGCGAAAACATCAATATTAGTATCTCTGATATAACAGACGAACAATTTTCCAAAATGGATGCCGATATGATTGTCGGTGGTTTTCCTTGCCAAGATTACTCTGTTGCGCGTAGCAAAAAAAATGAGAAAGGTATTGAAGGAAAAAAAGGAGTTTTATTTTGGGAAATCATTAGAGCAACGGAAATCATTAAACCCAAATACTTAATTCTGGAAAATGTGGATAGGCTTTTAAAAGCGCCCTCAAAACAGAGAGGACGTGATTTTGCAATCATGCTCACAGCTTTTAATAATCTTGGATATTCTGTAGAGTGGAGAGTTATTAATGCTGCTGAGTATGGAAGAAGCCAACGAAGACGTCGTGTATTCTTTTTCGTATATCGAAATGATACAGTCTTTGCCCAAAAAATTGACAATCTTTACGAAAAAAATGAAGAAATCTTTGAAGATAATAGGTATGATGACTATATTTTCAATCAAGGTCTATTTGCGAAACAATTTCCTATTAAACCTATAGCAGTTAAAAATCGTCATGTGTTTTATGAGTTACCAAATGATATAGTTGAAGTTTCAGATACTTTTACTGGTACTGTTTGGAATACAGGAATTATGAGACATGGAAAATACTATTCTATTGATACAGAATCTAACTACAATGGTAATCCGATTACTCTAGGAGAAATTCTTCAAGATGAATCTGAAGTACCTGAAAAATATTTTTTAACTGATCAGGCTAAACTAGAAAAATTTCAATATCTTAGAGGACCTAAAAAAATTGAACGAACATCTTCTGACGGACATCAATACATCTATTCAGAAGGAGGAATGTCCCCTTATGATGATTTAAATCTTCCAGGACGAACAATGCTTACATCCGAAGGAACTGTTAATCGTTCCACACATTTATTATTTGTAAACAATAAATATAGATTAATTACCCCTATTGAAGCTGAACGCCTTCAGGATTTCCCAGATGATTGGACAGCTAAAAAGAAACTATCTGACGGTTCTATTGTAGAGGTATCTGATAAAATGAGAATGTTTTTTATGGGAAATGCTTTAGTTACTGAAATTGTAAAAGAAATTGCTAAGTTTATTAAAGAAATTGATTGATTTATCTGAAACTAAAAAAGAGGTGTAATCCTCTTTTTTGTTTCTCTATATCCTCACCTGTCTGTCTTCTGACCTTTGGCCTGTGACAAACATGGTAAAGGTGGCCTTGCAGACATTTTTTCCTTCTTGATTGGTGATATCAACATCCACGACACAGGTTGTGCGACCTTGATGGACACATTCTCCTTTAATGATTAGCACATCGTCGAGTTTTCCTGCTTTAAGGTAGTTGATAGAAGACTGGAGCGTCACTCCATCAAGCCCCAGAGATATGACCACCAAACCGCTGATCTGGTCGCAAAGGGTAAAGAGATAGCCACCATGAGCATTGCCATAGTAGTTGAGCGACGAGTTCACTACTTTGGTCGTCACTACAACGTGACCATCTCTCATTTGTTCAATTTCGTAATTTTCAAAGGCAGATATAGCGTCAAAATGAAAGTCTTTCATCGTTTCCTCCTGATATTTCAAACGACACTATGATACTACTTTTTATAGAACTGTGCAAGGAGAAAGCACCTAGTCTGGCAAAATTCCAACCTGATCCACAAAGCGCATAAAGGCTGCCTGTCCTTGTTCTGTCTGCTTGTAGACTCCTGCGTCCTCAAGCACACGTGCAAAGATAGCACCAACAGAGTCCTTGACGATTTCAAGGGCTTTTTCTTTATCTGTTAGGTCTGGATGTTGGACTTTGAGTTGGTCTGCCCACTCTTGATGATAAGAGGCAACTGTAACAGCTTCTCCTACAAGATAGCTAGCGACTTGCTCCACTTCTTCTTTCAGACGTGGTGGCAAGATTGCCAAGCCCATGACCTCAATCAAGCCGATATTTTCCTTCTTGATATGTTGGACATCCTTGTGGGGATGATAGATGCCGTCAGGATGTTCTGCAGAAGTCTGATTGTCCCTCAAGACCAAGTCCAACTCAAACTGGCCATCACGCTTACGTGCAATTGGGGTGATGGTATGATGCGGTGTCCCGTCTGTCTCTGCCAAAATCTGCACTGCAAGGTCTGAATACTGGCGCCATTCCTGCAAAATCTTGTCAGCTAAGTTGATCAAATCTTCTTTGGAATCCGAAGTCAAACGTAGCACTGACATAGGCCACTTGACAATCCCAGCCTTGACCTGCTCAAAACCAGCAAATCGGAAGGTCTTTTGCAAGGGAGCCAATTCCATAGGAAATACGTGACGGCCTCCCTGATAGTGATCATGAGTTAGAATAGAGCCCCCCACAATCGGCAAGTCGGCATTAGATCCAGCAAAATATCCTGGAAACTGCTCTACGATAGCCAACAGACGTTCAAAGCTCTGACGACTAATGGCCATGGGACGATGCTGGCCATCTAAGAAAATACAGTGCTCATTAAAATAAGCATATGGCGAATACTGGAAGCCCCACTCCTGACCAGCCATTTCAAAACGGATAATACGGTGGTTACTGCGCGCTGGGTGGTTGACCCGACCATGGTAGCCTTCATTCTCTAGACAAAGCTGACACTGGGGATAATTGCTAGCTTGCACCAACTTGGCTGCCGCAATCTCTTTGGGATCCTTTTCAGGCTTAGAGAGGTTGATGGTAATTTCAAGTTCACCGTAATCAGACGGAACACGATAAGCGATATTTTTAGCAATGGCCTTGAGTTTGATGTAGTCATTCTTCTGACTGAGTTGGTAGAAATCCGCTATCGCTTGCTCAGGAGACTGGGCGTAGGTTGCCCAAAAGTCACGATTGACCTGACTTGGATAAGGGGTTACTAAGTCCATCAATTCAGCACCGAGGATTTCACGCGCAGTCTGACTATCCTCAATCGTCTCTAATCGAACGGCTTCCTCGACCAGCTGGTCCTTGAGGTCAATCACTTTATCCAGATTCGTCTCAATTTCCAAAACACCATCGCCCACTAGTGCCAAAACACGATTGGTCAGGTAGATTCGATCCATTTCCTCAAAGGAACTTTCAGAAATGACGTGGGTTACAAATTTATCTACTAAGGTCACTATAGAGCCTCCTTTTGACTAGTCAAGGACGCGAGTGCCACCTGCAACTTCAGCGATATAGAAGCTTGGAGCGTAGCCAACTACTTCCTCGTAGTGTTTGCAAACAGCTTCCTTAAAGGCATCAACAGCATCTTTTTGCACCAAGGCAATGGCACATCCGCCAAAACCTGCCCCTGTCATACGAGCACCGAGAACTCCTTCTTGTGCCCAAGCTGTATGAACAAGAGTATCTAATTCCAAACCAGTTACTTCATAGTCATGCTCTAGGGAAACGTGTGACGCATTCATCAAACGACCAAATGTTTCCAAATCTCCTACTTGAAGGGCTGCTTGCGCTTTAAGGGTACGTTGGTTTTCAAGCACAGCATGACGAGCACGTTTCAAACGATTTTCATCTTTAATCAGATAGCTGTATTGGTCAAAGGTCCACTCATCCAATTCACCCAAGGTCTGAATATCTAAGGCAACTTGCAACTCTTCCACTGCTTTTTCACACTCAGCACGGCGTTCATTATATTTAGAATCCGCCAATTCACGGCGTTTGTTAGTGTTCATGATAACAACGACATTGTCCTTCAAATCAAGTGGCACCAAGTCGTATTCTAAAGTATTGGTATCTAAGTAAATAGCACGTTGGTCAGCCCCCATACCGATAGCAAACTGGTCCATAATACCAGAATTGACTCCGATAAAGTTGTTTTCTGTTTGTTTTCCGATTTTAACCAAATCGAGACGCTCTAATTTTAAATCAAAGAGATGCTCTGCCACAACCCCTGTCAAAAGTTCCAAGGATGCTGAAGAAGACAAGCCAGCACCATTTGGGATATTTCCATAAACATAAAAATCAAAACCTTTATCAATCACGTGCCCAGCTTCTTGCAAGAAATGAAGGACACCTTTTGGATAGTTGGTCCAGTTATGCTCTTTTTCAAACTTGAGGTCAGCTAAAGGTACTTCGATAATGCCCTTGTCCTCAAAGTTAGCTGAGTAGAAACGCAAGACTTGGTCATCACGCTTACGAGCTGCACCGTAAGTTCCTAAGGAAATGGCTGCTGGAAATACATGTCCACCATTATAGTCTGTGTGCTCTCCAATCAAGTTGATACGACCTGGTGAAAAGAAGGTTTGGTCTGCTTCTTGACCAAAAACAGCAAGAAAGTCTTTACGAAGAGCTTCAGCAGTAAGATGTTGTGTCATATGATTTCTCCTTTTACTGTCCGTTAAGTCACCTCAACGTGTAATCGTTTTCTTCTATTGTATCCGAGGGATTTCCCAAGGTCAATCCTTTTTACTAAAATTTTACTAAACTATCAGTAAAAAGCAGAAAAATATGATATACTAACCTAAAAGAAGGAGGATTTATGGCTACCTTAAAAGACATTGCACAACTAGCTTCTGTCTCTATCGCGACCGTATCCCGTGTCCTTAATCGCGACCAGAGTCTATCTGTTACAGAAGAAACCAGACACCGTATTTTAACCGTTGCTGAAGAGTTAGGTTACACCAAGCACCTCAAGACAGGCGAGTCTCATAAACCCAAGCAAAAGATTGCCATTATCCAATGGGTCAGCGAACAAGGGGAATTGGACGACCTCTACTACTACCAGATTCGCCTAGGCATAGAAAAAAGAGCCCAAGAACTGGACTATGATATCTTACGCTATTTTAATGACCATCCTTTTACCCTAAGCGAAGAAGTGATTGGGATTCTCTGCATCGGAAAATTTAGCCGAGCTCAGATCTCTGCCTTTGAAGAATACCAAAAGCCTCTTGTCTTTCTAGACAGTGATACTCTTTCACTAGGACATACCTGCATTATCACGGACTTTTACACTGCCATGAAACAGGTTGTCGATTATTTCCTCAGTCAAGGGATGGACCGTATCGGGATTCTAACAGGGCTTGAGGAAACAACAGACCAAGAAGAAATCATTGAGGATAAGCGGCTGGAAAATTTCAGAAACTACAGTCAAACAAAAGGAATCTATCATGATGAACTGGTCTTTCAAGGAAGCTTTACTGCCCAGTCTGGCTATGACTTAATGAAGGAGGCTATTCAGAACTTAGGAGACCAACTCCCACCAGCCTTTTTCGCAGCTAGCGATAGTTTAGCCATCGGTGCCCTCCGTGCGCTCCAAGAAGCTGGAATCAGCCTACCAGACCGCGTCAGCCTCATTTCCTTTAACGACACTAGTCTGACCAAGCAAGTCTATCCTCCCCTCTCCAGCATCACCGTCTATACCGAAGAAATGGGCAGAGCAGGCATGGATATTCTTAATAAGGAAGTACTCCACGGTCGCAAAATCCCTAGCCTAACCATGTTGGGAACCAGACTGACTCTGAGAGAAAGTACAAGGAATGAATAGGATAACAAAACGACCTCTAGCGAGGTCGCTTTTCTAATGATGATGCCCATGCTTCTGCTCTAATTCTCTCACCCTCCGCTTATGTTGCGCATGATTGCTTTGACTGCTATCTACTTCAATAGTGATATTCTGCACGCCTCTTTCTTCTAAACATTGACGCACCACTTCTTTGGTTTCCATCATCTGTTCCCAGTCCTTGATACAAATGTGAACAATAGCATTATTCTCTAGACCATCCATGGACCAAATGCTAAGTTGATTGACACTGTTGACATTGGGTAGAGCCTCTAAATCCTTCTCCAAATCACTTGTCTCGACTCCTTCTGGCACAGCATCTAGGAAAATTTTCAGTGCGCTCCAAAAGCGAGGAATGGCTTTCGACAGAATAAAGATAGAAATAACTAGTGATAAAAGCGGATCGAGGATATACCAGTCCGTAAATCGAAGAATAATCGCCATTAGAATGACGGCCAACCAACCAAGAGTGTCTTCCAAAAAATGCAGGCTAAGAATTGACTCGTTCTTTGTTTTCCCCTTACGAACTACCAGACTTGCTAGCACATTAATGGCTACTGCAATGATTCCCAGCCAGAGGATGCCTTCCTCATTGACGGGTTGCGGGTGAACAATCTTTGTGACATTTTCCAAGATCACTAGGACAGACCCTATCATAAGAATCACAGCCGTTAGCATGGCTCCTAAAAGACTAAAACGTTTGTAACCCAAGGTGTACTGTCTATCTTCTTCACGGTTTGAAATTGTTTCTAAAAGGGCTGAGATGCCAATGGCTATAGCATCTCCCAAGTCATGAACGGAATCAGCAAGAACTGCACTCGAACCAAAGATTCCTCCTGCGATAAACTCAACAATCGCATAGCTTAAATTTAAGAAAAAAGCTAACCAGATAGATGTTTTAGAACTCATTTCTCTCCCTCCTTTGGTATAATGGGTATATACATACTTCTTTCATTTGTATTATCTAATAAAATTCAAAGAAAGGATAGAAGCAAACTGTCAGCCATGTTCAGTTCTGAACAGTTTGTCTCAAGTGTCTACATGCCAAAAAGAGACCGTCGAGTCAGCAAGACGAAAAAAGCCATCTATCAAGCTTTTTTACAACTTTTGAACGACAAAGGCTATGATGCCACTACTGTTCAGGATATCATTGACCTAGCAGATGTTGGGCGTTCTACTTTTTACTGTCACTATGAAAGCAAGGAACTCCTTTTAGATGAGCTCTGTCGCTACCTCTTTCATCATCTCTTTGAAAGGGAAGGACACTTTACTACCGAGGACTACCTCGCACATATCTTTTTACATTTTCAGAAAAACCAGGACCATGTTACCAGTCTGCTATTTTCCAAAAATGACTACTTCCTCCGTCAACTCCATAAAGAGCTAGAACACCATGTCTATCCCATGTTGGCTGATGAGTTAAAAGAAGCCCACACTAATCTGCCTACTTCTTACCTCCAACACTTGGTCGTGTCCAACTTTATCGAGACATTGACCTGGTGGCTCAAAAAAGGACAAGACTTTACATACCAGGAAGTTGTCCAGTTTTATCTAGACCTTCTCATTCCTAAAAATTGAATACAGAGTAGAGCTCAGTTGCCTTATTTCTAGGCTACTGAGTTTTCATCTTTTCAACAATCAAAAAAGCCCAGACAACATTGTCTGAGCAGTTTTCTATATGGTCGTTTAACAAAGTTGAGTTTGACATTTTCAAACTATTTCTTCAACAAACCTTGTTCTTGTAGAAACTCCTTGGCTACTTGTTCTGCTGACTTGCCTTCAACACCGACTTGGTAGTTGAGCTGGCTCATCTGGCTTTCAGTAATTTTACCAGCCAATTTATTGAGAACTGTTTCCAACTCTGGATGTTTCTTGAGAAGAACTTCTTTCATGAGTGGAGCCCCTTGATAAGGTGGGAAGAGTTGTTTGTCATCTTCCAAGACCTGTAAATCATAACGCTCCAATTCCGCATCAGTCGAATAGGCGTCCGTGATTTGAATATCATCTGACTGAATTGCCTGATAGCGAAGGGCTGGTTCCATGGTCGCTACATTAAGATTGAGACCATACATTGACTGCAAGCCCTTATTGCCATCTTCACGGTCATTAAACTCAAGTGTAAAGCCTGCCTTCAACTGCCCTTCCACTTTTTTCAAGTCAGAAATGGTCTTCAAGCCATATTCTTGAGCAATCTTTTTCGGAACAGCTACAGCGTAGGTATTTTGATAAGACATAGGTTTGAGATAGGCTAGATGATCCTGTTTGGCAATGCCATCACGCGCCACCTGATAAACCTGATCTGGCTCATGACTAACTTTCGGTGATGGTTGAAGTAGACTTTCAGTCACCGTACCAGTAAATTCAGGATAGATGTCAATATCGCCTTTTTTCAGAGCTTCATAGAGAAAGCTTGTTTTCCCAAAATTCGGTTTAACAGTCGCAGTCATGCTGGTATTTTCTTCAATCAGTAACTTATACATATTAGCCAAAATTTCTGGTTCCGGTCCCAATTTTCCAGCAATGATCAGGTTCTCTTTCTCTTTTTGAGCCAAAAGAGCTGGACTATAAGACAAACCGAGCAATATTGTCACCAAGGCAAAACCAGAAAAAATCGTCCGCAATTTTGCTTTTTCCATCACTTTTAGTAGGAAGTTAAAGGCAATAGCAAGTACTGCTGAAGAAAGTGCCCCAATCAAAATCAGACTGGCATTATTACGGTCAATTCCCAAAAGGATAAAGGAACCCAGCCCCCCTGCACCAATCAAGGCCGCCAAGGTTGCCGTACCGATAATCAAAACGGCCGCCGTGCGAATCCCAGACATAATGACAGGCATGGCAAGTGGAATTTCAAACTTCTTGAGTCGCTCCCATCTAGTCATACCAAAGGCAATCCCAGCCTCCTGCAGACTTGGATCAATTCCCTTCAGTCCAGTGATAGTATTTTGTAAAATCGGAAAAATCGCATAGATCACTAGTGCTGTCAAAGCAGGCAAGGTTCCAATTCCCATCAAGGGGATAAAGAGCCCCAACAAGGCCAGAGACGGGATAGTCTGGAAAATCCCTGCAATCTGCAAGACCCAGTCCGCCAACTTCTCATGATAGCGGAGATAAACAGCCAAAGGAATCGCGATAAAAATAGCCAGCAACAAAGTCAAAAGTGACAACTGCAAATGTTGAGATAGAGCTGTCAACCAATCACTAAAACGATCCTGAAAAGTTGCAATTAAATTAGTCATGAACACTACCTCCAAACAAGTCTGCTACAAAGTCTGTTGCAGGATCTTTTAAAATCGTCTCAGGGTTCGCCACCTGACGAATCTCTCCATCCTGCAAAACAGCAATACGGTCTGCCAATTTCAAAGCTTCATCCGTATCATGGGTCACAAAAATCGTTGTCATCCCAAACTCTTTATGCAATTCTTTCGTCAAAACCTGCAACTGTTTTCTCGAAATTGCATCCAAGGCTGAAAAAGGTTCATCCATGAGGAGAATCTTAGGCTGACCAATCATAGCACGAACAATACCAACACGCTGTTGCTCCCCCCCAGATAATTCACTAGGCAAACGATGCCCATACTCAGCTACTGGCAAGCCAACCTTAGCCAAAAGCTCCTCAGTTTTCTTAGCAATTTCTTCCTTAGTCCATCCCTTCATCTCAGGAATCAGGGCAATATTTTCCGCAACCGTTAGATTGGGAAAGAGAGCAATGGCCTGTAAAACATAACCAGTAGAAAGACGAAGTTCACGCTCATCATAGTCTTTGATGCGCTTGCCATCCATGTAAATATTTCCATCAGTTGGTTCCAAAAGACGATTAATCATCTTGATCATGGTCGTCTTACCGGACCCAGATGGCCCAACTAAAACCATAAACTCTCCATTCTCAATTCGTAAATTGACATCTCTCAAAACATCTTTTTCTGTGTAGCGCAAGGCTACATTTTTGTATTCAATCATTCTGTATCCTCAATTTAAAACTTCCATCGATTGGTCAAGTCTTCTACCTTAGGCATGACTTCCTTATTGTCCCAATGCTCCACAATTTTCCCGTTTTCTAGACGGAAGATACCGTACTGGGCATAGGCAAGGCCATCAATCTGAGTCTGACCATAGCTAACCACATAATTTCCTTGTCCTAAGAGTTGGAAAACAAAGTCAAAAGTGGTCTTTACTTATAAACAGCTAATTTGCTCCATTTTAAACCTCATTTTCCTCCTCTTTCAGATTAGCCAAAATTCTTTCTTGAAAGGCTTCAAACTGACGAATTTCTTCCTCTGAAAATCCTTTGTAAAAAATCGTATCCAATTTCTGACTGACACGATGCCCCACTTCTTTCTGAGACTGCCCCAACTCTGTTAAAACCAAATACTTCTTACGCTTATCTTCTCCACATGGACTAATAGTTACAAGATTTTGTTCCTCTAGCTTTTTTATCATAGTCGTCAGCGTATTATTAGCAAGTCCAGTCGCCAAAGCAATATCTGTCGCAGTTGCACAGCCAGTTTCACTATTCCATAAAACCGCTAAAATCTTTCCCTGCTCACTCCGATAAAGAGCTTCAGGGTCTTGGCTCAGTAACCTTTGAAAAATCCGCCCATTCAATAAACGAATATGATGAGCTAGCAAATGACTATCTTTCATGACACCTCCAATTTATTTCGATATCGAAACGAATAAAGTAATTGTAACACTCATTATTCTAACTGTCAACTATTTCGATTTAGAAATAATTTTTCCCAATAAAAAAATCTCCTACTCAAGGTAGAAGATTTCAATCTTATAAACTTAATCCGTCATGTCCGATACCAAAGTTCGACGTTCCAATGGAATGCTGCACATAACTAGCAAGAAAATGAAACCTGACTGAATCCAGAAGAGGGCCAAGTCAAAGATTCCGTGTACAGCAACCACTGTAAGAAAAGATAGATAAAGACCAATAATCGGACGTTTCCCCGACTCCTGACTCATATCCATCATCAAGCGAACAGGAGCCACAGAAGACAAAACTAGTAAAATGGTCCCCACAATTCCGTAACTCAGAATCGTATCGATATAAAGACTGTGAGCATGTTCATGATAAGGAGCATGTATCCGAGGATAAGAGTGCATATAGGTTAATGGCCCCTCACCCCAAAAAGGATTTTGCTTAAATAAGGCCATCCCAGCATCCCAGATAGAAATCCGTTCTTCCATAGAAGAGTCTAAAGTCCCCATCCGAACTCCTAAATCACTGGAAAAAAGGAAACTCAAGCCAATCGCAAAGACCCCAATACTAAGCCAAAAGGCCTTCCAGTTTTTAATGGTCGTAAAGAGATAAATAATGGCTCCAGCGATAATAGCAGGAAAGGCGGTTCGATTTTGAGTAAAGTTCAATCCAAAGAGATTAACAAAGCCTGCAAACACACAGAATACTTTCAACCAATTCAACTTGGTCGTTGTAAACAGATAGAAAGCAATCATGATACAGAAACAACAAATAATTCCATAATAATTAGGATTAAAGAAGGTCACTTCTGCACGATTCTGATGCCAGACCTGCATATTGGGTGAAAGAAAAGCATAGTTGAATTTCTTCACAATTTGGAAATGTTCTAAACTCGCAAAAGCAGCTGATAATACGCTACCAAACAAGACGAGCTGCAAAATCAATCGAAAGAATTTATGTGATAAAATCGACTGATAGTGCAAAAAGAAAACAGTAAATAGAAAAATTCCTACTGAAGCCACAAGACCCATCCAATTTTGTGCAAAAACGGATATAACAGTACTATAGCCAAGAAAAAGAAGTAGCATCGGATGCTCCCCCATTTTCTGAAGAATACTTTTCATGTCTCCTGTAAAAATCAAACTAATAATATATAAACAGAATACAACTACAAAAAGATAAAAGGGTAAAAAGATACTCAGGATAATTCCCAATAAAATCAGCTCTTTACTAGACAACCCTTTCAGCTTTTCAATAAAGCCTATTGATTTCAAAATGAATCCTTTCTCTCCAAATCAGTTGATTCAGATAATAGTAAGCTACCCTATATTGTACCACTTTTTTAGCAATTTGAAAACAAAGGAATCGCTTCCATAGGTAAAAAAGCGAGCAAAAATACTGAGATTTCACAACTCAAGCTTAATAACTAGATTCACTCTAAAAAATCGTGCCGAAAATAGTAGGCATATGTTAAAATAGTAGTAATAAAATATAGATTAGAAGCAACTATCCAAACTAAAATCAAATCATATACTATTCTTAAAGAAAGGAAACACTATGAAATCCTACCAAGCCGTCTACCAAATTTTAGCTAAAGAAACCGACTATATCAGCGGAGAAAAAATCGCAGAAGAACTATCCCTAAGCCGAACATCAATTTGGAAAGCCATCAAGCGTCTAGAACAAGAAGGCATTGAAATTGATAGTATCAAAAACAAAGGCTACAAACTGGTGAATGGAGACCTTATTCTTCCAGAACTTCTAGAACAAAATCTTCCAATTAAAATAAGTTTTAAACCCGAAACAAAATCAACTCAACTAGATGCAAAAGAAGCAATTGATTTAGGGAATGAAGCAAACACCCTCTATATAGCTTCCTATCAAACAGCAGGCCGAGGTCGATTTCAACGTTCTTTCTACTCACCACAAGGTGGCATTTATATGACACTCCATCTCAAACCAAATCTCCCTTACGACAAATTACCATCCTACACACTACTTGTAGCAGGAGCTGTCTACAAAGCCATTAAGAACCTAACTTTAATTGATGTCGACATAAAATGGGTCAATGATATCTACCTAAACAATCATAAAATTGGAGGAATCCTTACTGAGGCAATGACCTCTGTAGAAACTGGCTTAGTCACAGATATCATTATTGGAGTAGGTATTAATTTCACTATTAAAGACTTTCCTCAGGAATTAAAAGAAAAAGCTGCTAGTTTATTTAAAACACCAGCACCTATTACCAGAAATGAATTAATCATAGAAACCTGGCGGACTTTCTTCGAAACACCAGCAGAAGAGCTATTATACTTATACAAAAAACAGTCATTTGTTCTAGGAAAAGAAGTGACTTTTACACTAGATCAAAAAGACTACAAGGGACTTGCTAAAGATATCTCTGAAAATGGAAAACTTCTGGTTCAATGTGATAATGGAAAAGAAATCTGGCTAAATAGTGGCGAAATTTCACTCAAGAGTTGGAAGTAATAATAAACTAGCACAACCGTAAAATCAACAATATATACAAATTTTAGTATTTCTTCAGCCCAATACAGTTGAAAAAGAGCCATTTTAAGGAGAATTCTAGTAGGAATACCAGTCGTTTCTAGGTAAGGGGTCTTAGACGGTTTTTGAAAGTCATATTTCTTCATTTGACTTCCAGAACTAGGACAAGATGGGGCATTGTAATCCAGTTTCGCGATGATTTCCTTGTGAGTATCCCTATTGACGATATCTAAAATCTTGATATTTTGGTCTTTGATATCGAACAATTTTGTGATAAAATGTAACTATTCCATATGATTCTTTCTAATGATGGTTTGGTTGCTTTTCATTATAGATCATATGGAACTTTTTTCTACATAAAAATAGGCTCCGTAATATTTATAGGGGGGGGACCCACTACAAATATTATGGAGTCTTTTTATCGCTCTGAATACCAAAAAAAAGGACGAAATGTGTCCTTCCTAGAACTTAGCTTTTCTTCAACCCACTACAGTTGACAGAGAGTCGAAATTAAACGGAGAATAAGGGATTCGAACCCTTGCGCCAGTTACCCGACCTAACGATTTAGCAAACCGTCCTCTTCAGCCTCTTGAGTAATTCTCCTATTAATGGGCACGAGTGGACTCGAACCACCGACCTCACGCTTATCAGGCGTGCGCTCTAACCACCTGAGCTACGCGCCCAAGTTAAAAAACTTGGTAATTGAACAAAGTTCAAAGCGGGTGACGAGAATCGAACTCGCGACAACAGCTTGGAAGGCTGTAGTTTTACCACTAAACTACACCCGCATAAAAACTATAAATAAAAATGGCGCGAGACGGAATCGAACCGCCGACACATGGAGCTTCAATCCATTGCTCTACCAACTGAGCTACCGAGCCTTATTGCGGGAGCAGGATTTGAACCTACGACCTTCGGGTTATGAGCCCGACGAGCTACCGAGCTGCTCCATCCCGCGTTAATACAAAAGGAGGATGTGGGATTCGAACCCACGCACGCTTTTACACGCCTGACGGTTTTCAAGACCGTTCCCTTCAGCCGGACTTGGGTAATCCTCCATATTATTTAAATGGACCTTGTAGGACTTGAACCTACGACCACTCGGTTATGAGCCGAGAGCTCTAACCAGCTGAGCTAAAGGTCCAACAAGATCATTATAGCGGCGAAGGGGATCGAACCCCCGACCTCCCGGGTATGAACCGGACGCTCTAGCCAGCTGAGCTACACCGCCATATATCGGGAAGACAGGATTCGAACCTGCGACACCTTGGTCCCAAACCAAGTACTCTA